>DAIDIZ010000049.1 GCA_027451585.1 Chlamydiota bacterium | reverse complement strand
TCTCCATTCTGATCTTGATCCGATCGGTAACCGCAAAATCCATTTCTTTGCGCATCGTATTGATTTTATTGACGATTTCGCGAGCCATTCCCTCTTCGAGAAGATCTTCATTGAGTGTGGTATCGAGGGCAACTGTTAAATCACCCGCGTTACCTGCGGCAACGCCCTCCTTTACTTTGCGCTCAATCTGGACATCGGCTCTTTCTAGGATCACTTTTTCTCCTCCGATGATCGTCTCGAGTGTATGGTTGGAGGCAAGTGCTTTGATCTGTTTTTGATCAAAAGCGCCAATTACTTTTTGTGCTTGAGGGATCAGTTTTCCAATCTTTTTACCGAGAACAGGGAAATTGGGTTTAGCGATCCACTGGACAAAGCGTGACTCATCGAGATCAAACTCAATCTCTTTTACATTGAGCTCCTCTTGGATGAGCCCTCTTTGTCTTTTAAGGGCATCGATGAGTTGCTCATGCGAGGAGATCAGATAGGCCTTAGCAAGAGGCTGTCTCACTTTGATTTTGTATTCTTTCCGCAGAGAATGTCCCAAGTTGACCGCTTTTTGAGCGGCATGCATCTCTTCCTCGAGCTCTTCGTCTCGGATTTCTTTTTGGGGCTCTGGGAAAGAGTTGAGATGAACCGAAAGGGGCATTTCGTCTGTTTTAAGTTCTTGATAAATCGCTTCGCTTAGGAAAGGGATGAAGGGAGCGGTTACTTTGGTTAGAGTGAGGAGGACCGAATGAAGGGTCGCAAACGCATCCCTTCGATCTGGCGTATCTTCGTTTTCCCAAAATCGGCTTCTCGATCGGCGGATGTACCAGTTAGTCAGGAGCTCGATGAAGGCGACAAATGGTTCAACAGCTTGATTTAAGTCATACGATTCCATCCCAGTCTCGACGTCCAGGATCAGTTTTTGAGAGATAGAGACGAGCCATCGGTCAATGAGGGCTTTCGGTTTTATTGGCTTAGACGAAGGTTTCCAGTGGTAGATTTTGGCGTAAGTGGAGAGGAAGACAAACGAGTTCCACATCGGGATCAGAACCTGTCTTAATACATGTTCAACTCCTCGTTCAGAAAAGCGGAGATCATCGGCTTTGACAGCCCCGCTATTGAGCATGTAAAGACGAATGGAATCGGCTCCCATTTTCTCGATCACAATCTCAGGATCTGGGTAGTTTTTTAGCCGTTTCGACATTTTATTCCCGTCTTCTGCGAGGATAATTCCATTCACAATTACGTTTTTAAATGCTGGTTTATGGAAAAGAGCTGTCGATAAAACGGTGAGGGTGTAAAACCAGCCGCGCGTTTGGTCTAGTCCTTCTGCGATGAAGTCAGCGGGGAAGGTTGATTCGAAGATTTTTTTATTTTCAAAGGGGTAGTGATTTTGTGCGTAGGGCATCGATCCCGATTCAAACCAGCAGTCGAAGACTTCAGGAATCCGTTTGTATACTTCTCCCTCCATCGTAAAAGTGAGATCGTCGATAAAATGGCGATGAAGGTCGGTGATTTTGGCTCCGGTTAATTTTTCGAGTTCATGGATGCTTCCGATGACGTGGAGTTTGCCTCTCTCTGAGCGCCAAATCGGAATTGGAGTGCCCCAATAACGGTTTCGGCTGATTGCCCAATCTCTTGCGTTTTCAAGCCATTTCCCAAAACGTCCCTCTTTGATGTGATCTGGAATCCAATCGATCTGTTTGTTTGAAGCGAGGAGCTCTTCCTTGATTTTTTCCACGGCCACAAACCAAGTCCTTACAGCTTTGTAGATCAGAGGCGTATCGGATCTCCAGCAGAACGGATAGCGGTGGTGAATGGTGCCTAGAGCAAAGAGAGACCCTTGTTTTTTCAAATCGCGGACGATCTCCTTGTCGGCATCTTTGACCAGTACACCTTGATAAGGGGGAACCTCTTTTGTGAATCTCCCATTGCTGTCAACTGGACAGACCGCCTCGATGTTTTCTCGTTTGCAAGCAAAGAAATCCATTTCCCCGAAAGCGGGCGCTGAATGGACAATCCCCGTTCCATCCTCTAAAGAGACCCCCTCTTCAAGGATGATCTGGAAAGCTCCGTCCTCAGCCCGTTGAGCAAAAAACGGGAACAGCGGACGATAGCGGATCCCTTTGAGTTCGTCTCCTCGGTAGCGGGCAACGATTTCTCCCCCTTCTTTGAAAACCAAGGCAAAGCGCCCTTCCGCTAGGATGTAGAACCGATCCCCCTTTTTTACTTTCACATAGTCGTATGCAGGGTGGATCATCAA
Source organism: Chlamydiota bacterium (assembly GCA_027451585.1). GTDB lineage: Bacteria > Chlamydiota > Chlamydiia > Chlamydiales > SM23-39 > DAIDHZ01. The sequence goes on along the minus strand of DAIDIZ010000049.1, from coordinate 1,945 downwards.
CGCCAAATTGGAAGGTAGAGTCCAAGGAGTTGTCGTCCAAGCGAGGAAGAAGGTTCCCGGTTCATCGACCCTTTCAAACGCAACCGTTAAAGAAGGATCATCGACCTCCCGATAGTTGAGATTCGCTTCAAAATTGGAAAGAGGGGTGCCCAGCTTCATGGAAAAGGGCATCACCTTTAAGCCTTCGTAGACGAGACCTTTTTCGAAAAGCTCCCGGAAGACCCACCAGACGCTCTCCATGAAAGAAGGATCCATCGTCTTATACGTATTATCAAAATCGACCCAGCGTCCCATACGGTCGACTGTTTTTTTCCATTCAGAGGTGTAACGAAAGACAATGCTGCGGCACTCCTCATTGAAAGGGCCAATTCCAAAAGTTTCAATCGCAGGAGCTCCTGACAGCTCTTTTGCCTTTTCGATCTCATTTTCAACAGGAAGACCATGACAATCCCATCCAAACCGTCGAGGGACGCAAAATCCCTTCATCGTCTTGTAGCGAGGAACCACGTCCTTAATCGTACCAGCGAGTAGATGTCCATAATGGGGGAGTCCCGTAGCAAACGGCGGGCCGTCGTAGAAAGAAAAGAGGGGAGAGCCCCTTCTCTCCTCTACAGAGCGCTCGAAAACCTTGTGTTTTTGCCAGAACGCCAAGATTCTCTCTTCTCGCTTGGGAAAACTCTCTTCAGGATCAAAGGCAAACACAGCTCTACTCCGTTAAAAAAGGAGCCATTATACGAGAGAACAAAAATTTTGTCGCTTTAATGGTTAATTCGTTTATTTTAAGGTATTTAAATGGTTAAATCTGGAAAGAAAGTCGACGATATGTTAGAATGAGGGGGTAAGCTATAGCTTCAGACTCCCGCAAAGGATGCGAAAGCGATCGTATCTTTTGCGGGGGTGTCAAGGTTTCGACTTGAGAATGAAGCATGGGTGGCATGTAGAGGACAATCGTTGGCCTCTAAAAATATCCGATTAAAAAGAAAAGATAATTCTAACGAATTGTTGGCAGCTTAAGGCTTAACCGCCTTAAGTGCCCGGTGAGCTGAGATCCGACCAAGAGTTTTGGATAATCACCGTCATACATCTTGGTGTGAGCTTTGCCTTTTTGGGAGGGTCTAGGGCAGAGATTCGAGATAAAGACCGTCTAGTGGATTCCAAGCGTTTTGCCTGTCGGCAAGATCCACTTAACTTCAGGCAATAAGCATGTAGTCATCGATGTAGAGTTTGTTAAGGACGAGAGTTCGATTCTCTCCACCTCCAATCAATTTTAAGGCTTCAGTTTCACGGCTGAAGCCTTTTGTTTTTAGTGACATACAACGTAAAAATTCGCGCCAAAAATTCAGCTACATAGGGCTCAATTACGCAAATTTTACGCGCTAGACTGGATTAAACTGCAGTAAAACTTCCTTGATTTTTCGATCTTTCCTGCTATACTCGTTCCACTCCAAAATGACCCAAGTAAGGTAAGCCGATTTACAGCCGAGAAAGTTCAAGCTGCAGCCCTTAAAGGATACAAGGCATTTCAAAAAGATTAAAGAAAAAATCTTAACCTCGCAGATAAAAGCTGCTTTAGCCGTTAACCATGAACTCATTAATCTTTATGGCTTTGTTGCGCAATTCCTCGTGAAGCATCTAGGATGCTAGGTCCTGGATGATTTATCCGGCTACCTTGTAACTTTTGGGCATCCCAAGTTCCGTCATCCGATTCAATACATCCAGTTTTATCGTTACTTCCGTGGCTTGAGTGGCTTCTTTGCGAGATACAAGCCGATCTCCCAATATCGTTTTGTAACGAAACATCAAGGTCTCTATTCGGGATCTCCGGTGATAACCGATCTCTTGTTTCCAGCATGACCTACCCTCGTCACCAAGTTCTTGTATTCTTGCAATAGCACGGTCTCGCTCTTGCAGCGCTGCTATGGGTGCTCCTCGTTGTAACTTCGCA
>DAIDIZ010000048.1 GCA_027451585.1 Chlamydiota bacterium | reverse complement strand
ATCTGTAATGTCGATCATTTCCAAAATACAGGCTTTCATCTTGGGGTTGGATCTTAGCGCCGCAAAAATAGCTTTTTCTTCTTCGTCTATTTCCATAACAATCATCCTCCTTAAGGTTAGCACTTTACTCCTCAATCCTTTGTCGAGACTGTAAAATGTGGCCAATCATTATCTCATGAAAAAAATTTTCCTATGTACCACTTTTAATCACACCCAAAAGAATTGTGGAAGGAACGGGTGTGTACACAAAAACTTTTCCGTTATAAAATCTCTTTGAATTATCCAGAAAGGATCCTTTTTTGTGATTTCCCTTGCCCGTTTTCATATAGATCCTCACTCTCCCCACTCGCTTTCACTTCTCCTTCGTCCTTCTGGCTACGGGGTCGATCAAGAGCAAGCGGTCCAATCTTTTTGGGAAATGATCAACGACGCAGAAAATGGATCCTCTAGCCAATTAATTCCTATGATTGTTACCTCTTCGCAGATCCCCCCTCCAGATAGAAGAGTAGGACAGATCTGGACGTCCCATTCAGAAACTTTCTGTTTGTTTTGTGAGACGGATGGATTTTTTTTTCGCAATTTGACACACAAAGAACCAGATCTTGGTTATCCTGTAGTGATAGACCAAACAGAAATTCAAACGGAGAAGCAATTGGCCACTCTCTCTTCACTTAGTGAATGGAAAGGAAGGCCGAGTATATCTAAAGAGCTGATCCGCTCTTTACAAGGGGTATTTCTTACCTCAAACCCTCAAGCTGATAGATCTCCCTCTTTTCTTGGAGCCTTTGCCATTCCCCATCAAGCTCAATGGATTTTATGCGTCCCTGGAGATGATGAAAACAGTTCTTGTGCTCTACAAAAAACGAGAGGCTTGATGGAGGAAGCGATCCGCACTCTTTCCGAAAAAAAAATTTTCCCCATCAAACAGGTGGCGATCCTCCCGGTGACCGAAGAGGGCTCCCCTTCCCGAGATCCTTTTCTTCGCTGGCAAGAAGAGAGGAGAAGAGCTAGAGCAGAAAAACTCACAACAGCCACGCTCTCTACAGGAGAAAAAATCCTGTTCTTTCCCCGTGTTTCATGGGAAGTGAGCGATCTTACTCTCGCCTTAGCAGCATTTAAGGCTGTTCTCGAAGACCCGAAGCTCTTGGGAGAAATTGAAAGTTGTTTGCACCTTCCTCTCCAAGACAGAAAAGTTCAAAGATTTCCCCTTGGATCCTTTTTTCTTCTTTGCACGCCCCTTGGATGCTCTATTCGAGCTTCGTATGAGTTAACGCCTGTCTCAAAAGAGGCGGGATACAGGATCGCTTTCGAACACGACGTATTTTCTCCCGCCCCTACTTCTGTCATTGCGCGAGAAGAAATCGAGACCCAGTTGTCTTGGCTTAAAACCATTAAAAAGTGGGAAGGAAGGGATTTCCCCCTCTCTATTGAGGGGATCCACTCTCTAAAAGGGGTGATTTTAGCCCCTTCTTCTGAGGCAACAGAAAAATCTTTTAAAGGGATCTTTGCCTTACCTTATAAAGGGTTATGGGCCCTTTTCGTTGTGCCTGGTACCGAAGGGATTTCCTTAAAAGATCTGAACGTGCTCATGCCAACAGCGATTGAAAAGCTTTCCGAAAATGGCATTTCCCCAATCCAAAGTGTGATCATTGCCTCTTCGGATCCCGCCGGTTCTACTCAGCAAGCTTTCGAACAGTGGCAAAATAAGACCTCCTTCTCGGTGCGTCAGATAATCAGCTTCATGCAAAGGGCTTTAAAAAGAGAGCCGCGTGCGGTCTAACAGTTCTACTTCAATGACGAGAGCTGGAATTTGTTCATAAAGGGCCACCCGTTTTTCATAGAGTCCTCTTAGCGAATCTTCTGGATTTTGCGGATCAATAAAGGACGGGATACTTTGGCTAAAAATCCGCTTCTTGACCGTTTCAAAGTTGGCCTTGAGGTAAATCAATTGTCCGATTGTTTGGAGATGCGAGAGATTTTCTTTATCTAAAACAGCCCCCCCTCCGAGAGCAATCACAGCGGGCTGAGGGTCTAATGAAAGGATGATCTCTTTTTCTCTTTTCCGAAAAAGGTCCTCTCCCCCGTCTCGATAGAGTTCCCGCACGGTTTTTTGATAACGGGCAACTAAAAGATCATCGGTATCGATGAAGGGAAGGCCTAGAGAAAGGCTAAACCGTTTGCCGAGAGTAGTCTTTCCGACAGACTTAAACCCAAAAAGGATAAGCGATTTCAATTGAAAACCAACGAGACGTCGTTAGCCGTGACGACATCTTTCCCTTGCATTCTGACTAAAGAGCCTACACGGTCGAGAATTGTGGCGGCTTTATCGGGATTATACCCAGGTCGATTTTTTGTCCACTTTATATTTGTTATCGAAATCAAAAAATCCCATTTTAGAATGATCATAACAACTAAACATAATTAAAAAAAGCAATTTCACTGAATGAGTTGACCTACTTCAATTCGCTCAATCTCTGCTCCGATAGAGGCAAAATCATGACAGAAGGTGGGGTAGGTCTTTGCGACACACTCCCCTCCCCGCACAAGGCTTGACCCTGAAGCGCCAAGGCCCGCCACGGCAAGACTCAAGGCTAAACGATGGTCGGCGTGCGCTTCCATCTCGGCCCCTAGGAGCCGCGACTGATAGATGATCAAGCCATCAGGGGTTTCTCGGATTTTTGCCCCCATCTTGGAAAGCTCGGTTGCAATCGATGAGATCCGATCCGATTCCTTTTGACGCGCGACCGCGCCGTTTACAATTTCTGTCGTCCCTTCGGCAAAGCATCCGATGACGGCTAAAATGGGCAAGGCATCGATGCAGTCATTGATATCTATCTTAATGCCTTTAAGAGCCCCTCCTTCTTGGACAACGACCCGTTTTGTAGAGGCGTCGACAGAGATCCTCGCCCCCATCTTTTGGAGAATGGAGATGACAGCTTTGTCTCCCTGCACATCATGGATATCGAGATTATCTAGTGTAAGCTCTGAATTTGTGATCAAAGCTGCCGCAATAGGAAACGCAGCAGAACTAAAATCCCCTGGAACCGAATAAGAAAAGCCATCGATTCTTGAAGAACCGATCAAACTGTAGTAGTGATAGTTGCGGGAAGAATAGGGAATTTTGAGTTTTTTAAACCAATCGAGAGTCAGCAGTACCCACGGCTTTTCTCCTGGACTCGTCACATTCAATTCAATGGGATGCGAAGCAAAAGCCGAAGCGATCAAAAGACCCGAAACGGGTTGAGAGTCTTTCCCGTCGATGATGGCAGAGTGATGAGTAAACGGTCCCTTGATGATGAGAGGGGCAAAGCCATTTTCTCGAGTTGAGACAGCAAAAGCACCGAGCTGGTGCATCCCATCGAGTAGGGCCTTCATCGGCCTTTGATATCGGATCGAGTGATCTCCCGTTAACACAGTATAACCTCGGTTCAGCCCACTCAAAGCGGTCATGAAGCGAAGAACGATCCCCGAATTGCCACACGCGATCACGTCATCAGGAATTTTTGGTTTACCCCCAACCCCCACGATCTCCAACCCCTCGCCTGTTTTTTTCACTTCAGCGCCAATGGCTCGAACCGCTTGGATCATCGCTTCCGTATCGGGAGAATAGAGGGCGTTTTGGATAAGAGAAGAACCCGAAGCTAGGGCAGCAAAGAGAATCGCACGAAGAGTTTGTGATTTAGAAGGAGGGATGCTCAAAGACCCCTTTAATTTCGACGGAACGATTGCAAAATCGGTCATACCTTTCCACAACAAAGAGAGAGAATCATCGCCTGCAAGATCTCTTCCTTTGATCCATCGGCTTGGATTTCCTTAAGGATCCCCCTTCTTTTTCGATAATAATCGATCAAGGGTTTTGTTTGCTCGCTATAAACTGCGAGCCGTTTTGAAAGCATCTCTTTTGTATCATCCTCTCGTTGAAACAACAGACCACCGCAAGAATCGCAATGCCCTTCTTTCATCGGAGGGGAGGTCTTCTTATGAAAGGATCTGCCACATTGCTTACAAGAAAGGCGCCCGGAAATCCTCTCAATCAACAAATCAAAATCGATCGCAAGATAAAAGACGGAAAGTTCGTGTGTCGCCGCAATCTCCCGGTCGAGCGCTTCCGCCTGTGCTAACGTCCGAGGGAACCCATCTAAGATCGCTCCCCCTTTGCAATCGGCCTCTCCGAGCCGAGAAAAGAGCATGGCTAGAACCACCTCATCGGGAACGAGTAGCCCCTGATCCATGAACTCCCTCGCTTGCTTGCCGACAGGGGACATATTGCGAATGTTTTCCCTAAACAGATCCCCTGTCGAAATATGGGGCATTTTCAAAAAATTGCTAAGCAAGGGGGCCTGAGTCCCCTTCCCCGATCCAGGAGCCCCCAAAAGGATGACTATCCGCGGCTTATCGGTAGAACCAGAATCTAGTTTCAAACGAAGAAGAATCGACGCCATAACAAATGAAGGGATTCTACCCTTTCATCGAATGGAATGCAAGAAATTGCCCCTTTTCGGGTGTGATTAAAAGTGGTACATAGGAAAATTTTTTCATGACATAATGATTGGCCACATTTTACAGTCTCGATAAAGGATTGAGGAGTAAAGTGCTAACCTTAAGGAGGATGATTGTTATGGAAATAGACGAAGAAGAAAA
>DAIDIZ010000047.1 GCA_027451585.1 Chlamydiota bacterium | reverse complement strand
GCAACAAAATGTTCGAACCCAAGACCAAGCAAGAGTTGCTTAGCTATGTACCACTTTTAATCACACCCTCCTTCCACACGGTTAAACGAGGATGTGAAAGGTCTTTCCCGATTTGATCGAATTGCCTACTGCGCAATCTTTGATTGCCGTCTCCATTGTCTTTTTCGCTTTCTCTTTGTCTTGGGCTCCATCGATTTGGAATGTGATCTCGATGTGCGTCATCCCAAACCCAGCCTCGGTTGCGAATTTATCGACCGTTAACTCTGCTTTGGCTCGGACTGCTTGGAAGCTCACCTTTGATTTCTCAGCATATACTTTGAATGTAGCGATCATACAATTGACAACCGAAAGAGCAAAGAGATCCTCTGGAGAATAACCTCCTCCAGGCCCCATAAATTCGGGGGGGATTGCGCAGGGGATAGGGGGGAGGGAATCGGCTTGAGATGTCCATGGCGATTGGATCCCGCTCAATGCTTTTGCCTCTACTTCGAACTCCATCGGAAATTTGACCATGAAACACCTCTTTTCCCCATTCTAAAAGAATGTTTACTCTTGAGTCAAGTTCCCTAAAAAGCGTGTTGCACTTTTACTCACAGTACATTATAAGCTTTCTCAAAAAAATTAATTTCGGTTTTCTTGGGCCATTTTGGAGTGGAACGAGTATATACGTAGGGGAGACGCTTCAAGGTGATTGCCATGTGCTTCTTGCCCATATCGAGTATTTAGGTTCGAAGGCAAGTTAACAAAATGTCCGCGCTGAAAAATCTTAGCTTCCAGGTATCTCAAGGAAAAGAGTTTCCGGTCGAATCACTCTCTTTGGAAGTATTTGAGTCGCGGATGGGGATCTCTTTTTCCCCCTCTCTGCACTTTGCAAAAAGCTCGGTCGAAGAAAAGTTGAGAAAAAAAATAGAAAAGCTCCACCGAAAAGGGGGGCTCAGCCGTCAGCAGCTTTGGTTTGGTAGTTACTTCAAAAAAGAGATCGAGGAGGGCTTTCTTTCTGATGTGGTCATCCGCTACATCGACCCTGTCTTCGGGTACGGGGTCTTTGCCAACCGCGATTTCAAAAAAATGGAATTCATTGCGGTCTATTCGGGCGTTGTCCGTAAATACGCCAGGCGCGATAGAGAAAATCCTTATTGCTTCGAGTATACCTTGGCAAATGGTCTAAAAACTCCTTATACTATTGATGCTCAAGATGTTGGCGGGATTGGTCGCTATGTGAATCACAGTGATCATCCAAATCTTTTATCGGCCCTAGCCACCATTGACTTTATTAATTATGTGATCCTCATCACAAGTTGCCCTATTCCCAAAGGAACTCAACTCTGCTATGATTATGGTCCCGATTACTGGGGAAAACGAGAAAAACCGCAGCCGCTTGCATGATGCAGAGAAAACAGGGCCAAATTCCGAAAGACCAATTGATCATGGGGCTTCACGCTATCCGCGAAGTTCTTTTGCACGCGCCTGATCGATTGCTTCGTGTTTTTACTGAAGAGATTCAAGATCAAGGGCGTAAATCGGAAATCCTCGAGCTTTGTAGAAAGAAACGCGTCCCCGTTGGATTTCTTTCCTTTCGGGCGCTGACCGATCTCGCGGGAAGCGATTCGCATCAATCGTTTGTTGCTCACGTGAAGGGGAGAGACGCCCTCTCATTAAAAGAGTTTTTGGGGCAAGAGCGGGAGCGGAGCTTGGTTCTCATGCTCGATCAGATTTTTGATCCTCATAATCTGGGGGCGCTTCTTCGATCGGCCGAATGTTTTGGTGTCGATGCGGTGATCTTTTCCAAGAATCGGGGGTCAGATCTCACTCCCGTTGCGACAAAATCGAGCTCGGGCGCCTCCGAACTGGTTCCTCTCATTCGAGTCTCCAACCTGGCAGAAGCGATGTCTTCTTTGCAAAAAGAGGGGTATGAGGCGGTGACCACTCTGATCGATGAGCAGGCGATTGCTCTGACTGAGTTCAAAAGAGCTGATAAAATGGTTCTCATTTTGGGATCTGAAGGGGAGGGGGTTCAACCTCTCATTCGGAAAAGAGCTGACCGCTCGATCTATATTCCGATGCAGGGGAAAATCGACTCGCTGAATGTGGCGCAAGCTGCCGCCGTTCTTTTGTTCGCTCTATCAAAAATGCCCAGGACAGGACTCGAACCTGCATCGCCGTGAAGCTCCAGAACCTGAATCTGGCGTGTCTACCAATTTCACCACCTGGGCAATGGGATCTTTTATACCACGACGAGCTTAAAGAGGGAAATGTAAAACTGCCTGTATACGGGAAAGGATTCAAAAGTCGAGTTTCTATGAATCCTAGCCAAAAAGTGTTGTAAATTATTTTTTTGAAGGTGCATACTCTTCGTCGGTTTTAATCATGATTTCTCTTCGTCAAGACATTCAACAGGCCATTCCTGCTTTCTCGATCAATCGAGGGGCTCATCCGGAGGCTTCCTATGAGAGTTTGATTCGGGAAATGAGGTCGGTTGATCGGTTTGATCCGGAACGTTATGCACCCGATCTCATTCGCTTGGGCGCTTTTCTGGATCGGGCAGAGCAGTCTTCACGCAACTTTTATCCTTTGCTTAAAAGAGTCAGAGCCATTCGCCTCTTGTCCAAGGAAGAGATCGACTTCCTCGCGCCTTGTTTTCAAGAAGATTTAAGAGAAGCTAATCAACTCTACGCCCGGTTTCAGATGATGGGTTTAAAAGAATTTGCCTCTCTTCAGTCGATGATCTCCTCTTCGCGAAAAATAGAGCAGGTAGCCTTAAAAATTTTTTGGAAAAGATCTCATCGAAAAACAGAAAAGAGGACATGTCCTTGGTTTTCCTCTTACTGCGCAAAAGAGTTGGCCGATGAATTCTTTTTCGATCAGAGCAAAACAGTCCCAAAAGAAGAGATCTTGCCCGATCCGCTAGGATTATATGCCTGTTTGGATAAGGCTCCTTCTCAAACAGGTGGGCCTGATCAAGATCTTAAAAACATGATCCATTTCTTCAGTCAGGAGAAAAGAACTCCCTTACAAGGGGCTGACAAAGGCCTTCTCCCTACAGAAATATCCGTTCCCAGCTCACAAATAGGATCTTCTTCCCTTCTTGCTTCGCAACGTTCTCTTCGACAAGATAGCCTCCACGAAAAAACTTCTTTAGAGGATTTTCTCGGAACGGAAGGGTATGGAACGACAAACCGTTTATTATGCACGGAGAGAAAGTTTGCTTTGCCTCAACAAGAAATGGTTCCAAGTTGTAGCCTCAAAAATCGTTTGGAGGAGTACTTCAAAAAACAATTTCCCAACCAGTCTTTAGACGTCTCTTCGATTCGATTGAATAGGAAACTATTAGATTTTCATTCTCAGTTGACCTCTCTACTTCACACTCGTCAGACATTGGCTTTCTCGATTTCTGCTATTCCAGATTGGATCAAAGAAATGGAGTCCTTCTCGAAACTGTGGAAGCAGAAGATGAAGCTAGGAATCTGCGCTGAAGAGGAGCCCCTCGTAAGGGCGAAGAAAGATCTCAAAGAGGCTCTGAATCAGTTGCAGGAGCAAAAACATCTCTTTGCGGGGGCCCTTTTTAAAGTGGAATTTGGTGATTTTGCTCATTTGGCCTTTATAGATCCTCTGGTGGAACAAACGCTTTTGCTCCTCGGATTTTCACCAAAACCGCTGCTTTATGTCGATTTTCTCATCAAATGTAGAGAAGATTTACTTATCGAATCTGAAAAATTTCATAAACAAGCAATTTCTCAAATCAAAAAGGCGAGAAAAATGGCTGAGCAAGTGTTCTCTTTAGGAAGGTAAAAAATGGTAACGATTTCATTTAGAGAGAGATTGCCTCAACTCTTTGTCACCAATCCTCATACCCTTTGGATAGAGTACGATGTGGTGAATAATGTTTTGAGCGAAAAAAAAACTGCTGATCCGCTTGAACTACAGAAAATCGGAGCTAAACTTGTTTCGCTCTGGTCCCAATCGCATAAAACTTTGCCTGAACAAATTCAAGCTACCAAGAACGTCATTAAGGAAATGGAAAAAACGCCAATTTCCTCTCTTCAAAATCGACAACTAGACAGTCTTGGCTACCAAAATATAGAGGCTGTGGCCTTTCAATTTGTCGAGCTCAAAAAGATTTTAGAGAGATACTTGACTGAACAAGAAGAAACGATGGGAGAGATTGAACAAGAAGAAAAAAAGCGTTTCAATTGTTTTCGCGAAAAATGGATACGAAGCCTCAAGCGAGGTGGTGTTCTTGTCTCGGTCTGAACCATTCATTCTCTGTCGAGGATCTCCATACGTTGATCCCTCAAGAAGTTGTCCAAGAAGAGGAAAAAAGAGCGAAGAAGACAGAAATGGTCGAATTTATTGAGTCTCTTTACTCTCAGCCCCTAAATGTAAAAGCTTGTTATGAAGCACCAGAAAATGCTTTGAAAAAGGCCGTCGCTCACCTCTATTGTTTAAAGTCTCATAGATCCATCGATTGTAAACAGTGGATTCAACAATATTCTTTTACAAAAACTGGTGAAATTGCGTCTGAGAAAGATAAAAAGGGGGATTCTCCGAGCAAAGAATCGGTTCAGGTTCAAGAGGACCCAGCGGATCAGAGCACTCGCCAGGAATGCGACAGAAAAGAACTCCTTAAAAGACACTCTTCTCAAGACGACGGAGTTCCTCTGGATCAAGGGTCCACTCCTGTTAGTTCAGAATCTCAATTACAAGCATTCCAGGGCTATAGTTCAACTCAGTTAATGGAAATAAAAACGGCTCGGGGATATGGATCTTCTCAACCGCATTTTGATATTGGAAAGATGTTGGAAAAGAGGCAAAGGAAACTGTATCCGCAGGTTCGCTTTCGTGAAGACGAACCTGACCTCTTTTTAACAGAGTTTGTGGGGGTGTGGTTGTCTTCTTTAAGCGATCTATTGATCGCCTCAGAAAAATTAAAAGCGAAGAATGATGAATTTTCTTCCTGGGAAAAGCTGTCTAATCGTGTTATCACAAAGAAAGAGGCTCCAAACGGCTTTGTTGCGCAATTCCTCTCGAAGCATCTAGGACGCATCACAAAGAAAGAGGCTCCAAACAATGATTCAGAAGATTCAGCGACGCAAGCACAGATTCCACTCCTTAACGCACGAAATAATCTTCGAGATGCGATCTCGTCGATAGAAAGGATCGATTTAAAAGAGATCTCGCAATTGCCTTTTTCAGAAATGGTCTATGCCCTTTCCGTGCTTGGCTATTCTCTTCGCCCCATTATTCAGCTTTACACTTTAACAGACTTAACACTAAAAGTAAAAAAACAGGCTGTCAAATTATTGAAATAAAATAGATGACATTACGGTATACAGGTTTTGTCTATGATTAATCCCCGCACACCACTTTATAAAATACTGGAAGAAAATACTTTAGATCTTGAGCGAGACCCCAAAACTGTATCCTCTTTTTATAACTTAGTGAACGAGGAACTTTCAGGAAAACGAACCGGGTTATTCTTAGAAAGAATAGGTCGAGAACTTATTTCTAACGATTGGCAGATAAGGGAGCTAGAAGAATCTTTGGCTAAGATTTCTTATCTATCGGAGAGATTGAAAGACACTCCTCAGCTTAATCGGGGAGAGATCGAGGCTCTTGTGGCTATGGGTTATGAAGAGATTGATCAAATCAGCAAGGCCATTGAATCTCTAAGGGAAGAGGTGAAAAACAGGAAAAATATATTAGCTCATGAAGTTCCTCGTATACAAAAATTGGAACAGAAAGCTTTAAAATCTTTTTTAGACAAATCTAAAGCAGATGAGGAAATGGGAGCTAGTCTTAAGAGACAAAACGTGGCCTGGCTATGTCAAGATCGTTTATCGGTAGATGACGTGAGAGAAGTCCTTTCGCCTAAAAGCTCTCCAGCTGCTCAAAAAAGGGATCATGGTAGGGAGAAAGTATCTAAAAACCCGAAAAATCGTTCTGATTTGGACAATCTTATCTGGTTTATTCGTAAGCCAAAAGAGATGCCGCTGCAAAAAATAGAAGTGAGCCAGGAATTTCGAGAGAATCCTTTTCAAGAGCGAGACCCAAATGCCGCTTATCCGAAAAAGAGACAAATTCATTTTGATTCAACTGAACAAGGAGCTCTCATAGACTCTCGATCGACAATCGTCTCATTATCCAGAGGCGTCCCTTCTTACACGTCTCATGTCGGATCTGAGATGACTCTAAAAGCCTTTGATGGAAGCTCGCTTCCTGATTTCACGCAACTGCTCCATCCTGGTAACCGACTCTGTCCTGAAGAGCCCGTTTCGCTAGAAACGTTTTTAGGTCCTTATATCAAACAGTTAGATGGATGCGAAGAGATGGAAAAAGAACCTCATTTACCTCAAACTAATACAGTGACAAATTATTTTCATGATCTCCTCGACATGTTGACCACGCAAAAAAAAGTTTCGCAGTTCGCTCCGGAAATAGACCAATTTCTCCAAGAAACAATCGCTAAAAATCGACAATGGAATTCTAAGAGATCTTTGGACGATGAGGATCGGCGTCAATTATTAGAAGATGTAGAGAGAGTTAAATGGTTCTTAGAGCGATTTGAAGCAGAATTGTATCGACCTTCTCTTAAAATTTTCTCAGCCATCACAAAACATAAAGAGGACGTCAAAAGGATTCAAAAGCTTCGATTTCAGTTAATCAGGGGAATTCTTAAAGACACCCGGTATCCCGCGCTACCCTTCATCCAAATGAGAGCCATTGCCGATGCTACAGAGAGCCAAATAAAACAGGGGACTGAGATGAAAAAATGGCTTCTTGAGAGGGCTTCGATGATCAGGAAAACAGCCAATGCATTGTTTTTTAGAAAGGCTCAAGAATTTTCTGGAAAGCGAAAAATTCTGGGCATTTTCACTCCCGATTGTTTTTCTATAGAGGGGATTGAAAACTGGTGCGATCCAATCCACGGCCAAGAAACTGCGTTCTCCACAAGATCTTCGTTGTAAATTTTTTTTCTATCCTTCATACTTTTTCAATAAATTTTTATATAAATTCTTGTGGCGCTTTTAACCTCCTCATCCCTTTTTCAGGCCATTCAAAGCGGAGCTCCTGGCCTCCGCATACCTCTTAATCGTAGCGATGTTTTGTATGAGGAAACTCTTCAGCAAATGAAACGCTCTGATTCCCGAGAGGGTGATTATTTTGGTGGCAAAATTATTGCGATGAATCAGATCATTCGAGATGCAAAAAAGGCCCATACAAAGAGTTGTCAAACTCTCAGTTTTCTGAAAAAAATTCCAGCTCCCGCGAAAAAAGAAATCGATTTTTTAGAAGGAATTGGCTATCAAAAAATTCGAGAAGTAGCCGCAAGCATCCTGAATCTGCGTCACGTATTTGAAAGGGACATTCCTCAATTAAAAAAATATATAAAATCCCTCGAGAAAACAGATAAAGCCGCTCGCCAGATCTTTGCTCAGAAGTGGGGGAGGGAGACAAAATCTTGTTTTCCCTGGAGCCGTTCTGTATCGATAGAAGAGATTGAAACTCAGATCTCATTGAATCAAGAGCGTTTGAAAAGAGAAACGATGCAAGCGGGAACAGAAGAGAGGCAATTCTCTGATTGGCTTGAGAAAATCTGGAAAACGCCCTTTTTCAGTATCCTATTGGAAAGCGGGCCCCATCAAGATCCGTATTCGATCCAAAAAGACATTGTCGATTTATTTTGTGATAAATCCTACCGTTCTTCAACGCAGGAGGCCCTGCAAACGTTTATGAATGTCTTTGTCAATCCTAGACCCCCTTCCAGCGGTTTTACTGTTCAGGTAGAGGGCCAGGAGAAGCGGAGCTACCCAGAAGGGACGCCACTGATTGAAACCAGAGGATCAGAACCTAAGATCGCTTCGAGCTTTAGTGTGCGAAGTGACCGAAGAGAGCGGCCCCAACAAGGATTCGGGGGAGATCCACTTGCGGAAAATTTTTTAGAGCAAGGGAGATGGACGTACAGGAACACTCTTGCCTATGGGACCGTGCACCCAGAGAGCTCTTCTCAGGAAAAAACCTCAATTGGAATCTATTTAGAGGACTACATTAACTACCTCGCTCCAGAAGGGCTCAAACAGGGGGAGCCCGACTTAAGGATCTCTCCTCCTATTCAAGAGTATATTTCCTCTTTGGTTGAATTATGGAATGCGGAACAGGACTTGCGTAACGCATCAGAAGCCATGGAAACCTTTCTTCAAGAAACTCAGGAAAGGAAGAGAAACTGGATAAAATGGCTCAAAGGCAAAGAAGACCAAACATCCCTAAAAGAATTAATCTGCAGAGATGCAGAAAGAACGAAAGATTCGATCATTCCATTTAGGCGATTAATCGATGAATTGAATGAAAAAATCGAACAAATAGAAAGCCGTGAAGAGACAATTGAGTCGATTCTGAATCTTTCTTTCTCAGAAATGAAAAGAAATCTGCTTCTTCTTCGGTACTCGACCAAGCCGCTTATTGAGATGCGGGCGATTGCAGAAGCCCTGCGCGATCGATTGAGGGAGGCGAGAAATCTAAGGAAAGCCGTAGACAAAGTGATGAAGGTCATGAATACGGAAACCAACGAAATTTTCTTTATCAAGGCGCATCTTTTACGGGGGAGAAAGAAAGATTGTTTGGGGCGTATACCCGATCTTTTTGCTGAAGAGGGAATTCTCCCGAGGTCCTTTACTCCCACAACCGAAGGGTTGAAGCGGGCTGCTTTATTGAGGTGAGGGCCAATCAAGAGAGATACTTGTTCTGCCATGAATGGAGAGCCAAGCATCAATATCGGTTTCAAGTGTTTTGGCAAGAGTGATGATCTCGGTCAATTCATCCCATGAATCGACGATGGTTGCATCTTCAACGAGATTAAGCAGCTCGTTATAATATTCACTATCTGCATCGAGCATTCCTTGATTTACACAAGTTTCCAAATTCGTTTGAAGAATGTCAAGGTTGTCTAAAACAGCTTCTTTTGCCTGAATGAATAGAGGATCTTTTTTCATTTACCAAATTTGCTCTACTACTTGTCCTATTAGGATCAATAGAGCAAAAGCCATTAATAGGGCAAGAAGAGGTTTTCCTCCAGGGAGCTCTCCCCTTTCTCGGGGGAATTTTCGGACATAACGACCAATCCACGCCATGAACGGTGGCATAAGGCCAAAAAGGAAAGCGCAGCTAATGCCTCCGGCGTATCCTAGGGCATCTAGAAAAATTTGTGGATATTTCAGGGTAATGAAAAGAGGAACCCCAAAAACAGCAAAACAGAGGATGATTCGTCGAAGACCCTTCTTTTTCCATTTGAGTCCGTCAGCCAGAAAATCGAAAAAGGCGAGAGCAAGGGGTATGAACGAGGTGGTTAGAGCAAAGAACGCAAAGTACTTGCCGATTTGGAAAATGATAGGGTTTTGGACAAAGTGTCTCAAAGGTCCGACCGCATTTTGTCCCCGCGCTGCCGCTTCGATGAGTCCTCCAGGGCCATCTGGTGGAACGATTCCTAAAATAAGAAATTCCCAAATGAGATAGATCACGAGGGGGATCGAAGAGCCTAAAATGACGGCCAATCGGATTTTTTGGACATTTCTTTCCATGTAGGTCATAAGAGAGGGGATGATGACCTGATAGGTAAATGCAGTAAATAGGATGGGGAGGGCGTAAAACGATTTTCCCCAATTAGTATAGCGCAAAAGATCTGTTTGCACTGAACCGATCGAGACCCCAAAAAAGGCGATGTAGCAGATGATAACTCCCGAAATCAAAATCAGATTCAGCCGATCCACTGAGTGGGCGCCCAAATAGATGACAGGTGCAAAGACCACTGTATAGAGGACGGCTGCCGCCCAGTTAGGCAAGCCAAGTCCTGTGATATCGCGGAGAACTTCGCCGCCGCCTGCGACGTGGGCAATCATCACCGTCACGAACAAGAAAAGGTACATGAACCAGAAAATCACTTTTCCTGGAGGGCCCAAAAGGCGGCTCGCCATGGAAATGAAGCTGGTGTCTTTCGGCATCCATAGGCACACTTCGACGAGAAGCAGTCCCGTACAAAGCATGAAAAGCCAGCAAAGGAGATAGGTGGCAGCGGAAGGGATGAACCCGGCAGATCCTGTGGCGACGGGCAGAGCAAGCATCCCGACGCCAATGGTGGTGCCTGCGATCAAAAGGGTCCCGCCAACGACATGACCCATCGAGTGAATGATTCTCATAAAATTCCTATGGGGAGCCATTATAAAGAGAGAACTGAATATATAGCTATGGAATTTATACCTCTAGAGGCTTAGAATTTCAGGTCCAAATGCATTGAGCGGCGTTGATTTCTATCATTTCCTTTCAAAGATCACAGAACCCTAGAGATGAGAGCCATTGGGCTGTCAAAATGGAGGTTATATGAATGAACAAGGATCTCGGAAGACCTGTCATGCAAAGGAGAGCTTTCCCCGGAACATTCTCAAAAAGATTCGTTGCAACCTAGAAGAGGGGTAAGTGTAAGGCACATATTGAGTATTTCGAAGTAAGTTCTCAGATAAATCCCCTAAAAGGTCTTTGTATGGTGTATCGACAGCCTGTGTTAATAATTCGAGCCCTTTCCCAAAGGCTTCCTGCGGAGACAAGACAGCCTTGACAGGCTTCTTACACTGCTGACGATAGGCTAAATAATGCTGCGCCCCTGATATAGTTTCTGCGATAGAATGATAATCGCCTCTAACATAAGTAGGAATGAAGATTGCACCTATGAGTAGTTCTAACTCTTTTTGCGTCACCTCTGTATTCGGATCCGATTCTTTAAGAAGCATTTCCGCCACAGCAAGAGACAACCCTACAGTTCCGCTTACACCCAATCGTACAGAAATATTTCCCCGTTTAGCCGCGTGAACCCAGGTTTCTGCATTCTGGTGTGTTTTGTAAAACTTTGCTCTTGGCAATCTTTCGCCATTTGCAGGGATATCGGACTCGGAGTCCGAAGCATCGGATAGATCTTCACGCAAAGAACCCTGAAATTCATTTGCAAGCTCGTGTGAAGAATCACGATTTATGCAATATTCTTTGTCCGGATAGCTTTTGGCGGATCTCGGAGGAAAATAAGATTTCGCATTGCTGCACAGTCTATACATGACCTTTTGCTCCTTTGTAACGGGTTCGAAAGGAGGTTCGGCCCAGTCAACCCGTAACGCTCGATAACCCATTGCTGGTAAAAGCGTTTCTAATCCTGTGATTAATCGGCTGACATGAATAGACTCAGAAGGTTTTTCCAGGAAGCTTCTCAGCTCTTCCACGCTTCTAAATCCCCCACGCGCGTATTTTGAAGTCCCTCCTAATAACCACAATAAAGCTTCGTCGTTCTGATTTTGCAATTTCTCTCGAAGTGCCTTATGTAGTCGGTACAATAATTGACGACATTCTGCAGATGGATATCTCATCACAGTTCGCACCATTAAATCTGTATCGTTTTCATTTGTACTGTTGGATTTTTTTGACGACCCAATTTTTTTCAATTCTTGTCTTGCAATATTCGGATTGGGTAAAACACGAATATCTATCTTTTTTATAAATTTATTTATAATTGACAAACTGTTTTCATTCCAATTATGAAATAATGCACACAAAATAACCTTCTGCTGTTTGGTCATTTCATAATTTTTTAAAAAACTGTTTTTATTTATTAATACTCGAGTAGAAATTCCATTGGCAAGCTTAATATCTACAGGAATAAAAAAACGCCTCTGCCACCAGGTCAATTTTATTTGGTTTAATGAGCACGTAATATTTTCTGACGTAAGCGACGCGTAGGCTATGTGCGCGTTTCCTAGTTTTATTCTATCTTTGCTCCCACCCTGTCCCAGGACGTAGCGATTAAACAGCCTTACAATCGTCACGGAATCTTTTTGTCTAGAATTAGATGCGGTGGAGTTCTCTAATAAAGAATCTATTTTTAATTGATGTGTCGAACAAAATAACATGTCGCAAAACCGTATATTACATAATTATACCATTAATTATGCTTCAAGTCAATGTTATATTTTGATTAATCCGAGGAAAAGGCGTTGTTGCATAAATAGCTGCGGAT
>DAIDIZ010000046.1 GCA_027451585.1 Chlamydiota bacterium | reverse complement strand
GGTGACGAATCCCGCGCTTTTTACGTGGGTCGGGGATGTTTTTGAGACATTCAAAAAGTTGCATACTGCTTCCTTAAGTGGTTTAAGCAGCAAGCATTATAGACCAATTCAAATTTTTACGCGACTTTGCAGGTGTCCTGGATTATACCGGACGTTCTCATTTTTGTATGTTTTGTTCAATCCTTCTGTTAACATGAGAAAAAAATAACGAGTAAGAAAGTTATGTTCTCGCACCTAAAATCGTTTCAAGCATTAAAAAACTTAAGTTCTCACCCAATTGACCTTTCTTCGGAAGGCGTTTTTAACAAGAAAAGAGTCAAGGAGATGGCCCTTTCTGAGGCTGGGTTTGATTTTCTCTATGCCGCCGAACGAGTAACTCCTGAAGTGATCGAGGCTCTCTACGCTCTTGCTCTAGAAACCAAGACTCAAGAGAAAATGGTCGCGATGCAGGCGGGTGAGGTAATCAATGAGATTGAGGGAATAGAAAGTGAGAAACGATCGGTTTTGCATACTGCAATGCGCGATCAATTCGACCACCCACAGGAAAGTCAGGCCTCTTCGAAGGCGGCTCGGATGGCGAGAACTGAACTCGATAAATTAGAAGCGTTCATGAATGAGATTGAGGATAAGTTCACTGATCTTATTCAAATTGGGATCGGGGGTTCCGACCTTGGCCCTCGGGCTCTTTATCTGGCGGCCAAAGCCTTTGAGCTTCCTCAAAGAAGGGTTCATTTTATTTCGAACGTCGATCCGGATGATGCCAACCATGTTCTCAATCAAGTCAATTTGGAAAAGACACTCGTTGTTGTGGTCTCTAAGTCGGGAACAACACTAGAGACTCTCACCAATGAGGAGTTTGTCAGAGCGCGCATGGCGAAGGTGGGGCTCAATCCAAAACACCATTTCATTGCTGTGACAGGAGAGAAGAGCCCGATGGATGACCCTTCTCGGTATCTCGCTTCATTTTATATGTGGGATTTCGTCGGCGGCAGGTATTCGGTTACCTCGATGGTAGGCGGTGTCTGTTTAAGTTTTGCCCTCGGTTTCCGAGGTTTCAAGGAACTCTTAAAAGGAGCTCATGCGATGGATCGGCATGTTTTATCGGCAGATCTTCGTTCAAATCTCCCCCTTTTATCAGCCCTTCTTGGCGTTTGGAATCGAAATTTTCTCCATATTCCAACCGTTGCGGTTATCCCTTATTCACAAGCACTTTCTCGCTTCACAGCTCACTTGCAACAGCTCGATATGGAATCGAATGGGAAGAGAATTGATAAAATGGGCTCTTTCGTCGATTTCTCAACAGGACCTGTTGTTTGGGGAGAGCCTGGAACGAATGGACAACATTCGTTTTTTCAATTGATTCACCAGGGGACCGATCCGATTTCAATTGAGTTCATCGGTTTTCGAAAAAGTCAATATGTGATCGATCTCGAGGTCGAACATACCACCTGTCAAGAAAAGCTTCTCTCTAATCTGTTTGCTCAATCAATTGCCTTGGCGACGGGTAAAAAAAGTGATAATCCTAATCGCTTTTTTCCTGGCAATCGGCCAAACCAAATTCTCCTCGCCGATCGGCTAGATCTCAAAACGCTTGGATCTCTTCTCTCGTTTTATGAACATAAAGTGGTCTACCAAGGATTCATCTGGAACATCAATTCATTTGATCAAGAAGGCGTTCAGCTCGGTAAAGTCTTGGCAAGTCAGCTATTGTCTTTATTCAGAGCGAAAAGAGAGAAAAAGAATCCACCTTCCTATGACCTAGGTGAGGCCTATCTTGATTTCTTATAAAAGAATCTCCTTTTTTTTTCTCGTCCTCGCCACGTTTTCTCTTCTTCCTGCCGGCTTCAAGCGATTGACCTGTGGCTTTAAGATGACCAAGATCGTTTTTGATCTTCCTTTTAACGCCGCCTGGGAAACGGATCCTTCTCTTTCCAAAGAGGAGCTCTTTTCTCTTTTATCACAACCGTTTACCTATCTCAATCGAGGAACGCAAAGTTATGTCTTTGAAAGTCAAGATCATTCCCATGTGATCAAGCTGTTTCGCTCAGACAAAAAGCTTTTCTTCCCCCAAAAAAAAGAGGGAAAAATGGAACAACTTTTTTCAGCCTGCTTACTCGCCTACAAAGAGGCAAAAGAAGAGACAGGCCTCGTTTATCTACACCTCAACGAGACCAAGAAATGGCTTCCTACGCTCCGAGCAAAAGGACCTCTTGGGCAACACTTCTCTATTCCTCTCGACAATTATCGATTTGCTATCCAGAAAAGGGCCAAAACCTTTCAAACGGCAATGAGTGAAGCGCTTGAGAGTGGTGATCCAGAGGCGGTCAAAAAGAAAATCGATTCATTCCTCGCTTTATTGCATTCCCGATCCAAAAAAGGGATCCGCAACACAGATCCTGCATTAGGGAGGAATTTTGGATTTTTAGGGGATCAGGCAATTGAGATCGATTTTGGCAACTACACTCACAATTCCACGACAGATGAGTGGGAAATCGAATTGTACACCCATCTTCTACGCAATTGGCTTGCCGAAAATCGAGTTTTGCAATTCCCCCTTTAAAGAATTATATTGATTGTTGTAGGATGTCTGCGTTTTTTTATGCAGATATCGGATATTTACCCCACCCCTAAACAGGATACTCCCCTTGAAGAAGAGTCTTTTTCGTTAAAGGACGTAGCTTTTCCCTTTTTTAAAAAACATAAAGGGTGGATTTTGCCAGTTCTTTTTCTAAGTGGTGCCTATTTTGCCTGGATGAAGTGGGGATCTGTGGTCAAAAATACATTCGGCCTTTTTTTCGGATCTACCTCTTGTCCAGATTGTGTTTTGAAAGAACGGGAAATCTCGTTGCTCAAATCCAAAGAACTCCTAGGAGGACCCTTTTGGGAAAAACTATTTCCTAAAGTCTCAAAGGATCTCCACGTTCCAGCCCAGTATCCTCCCTTTCTTCATAAAGCTGACGCGATTTCCAAAGGGCTGATAAGCCTTGTTTGTCTTCAGGTTCTAGCAGCGCCCCTTCTCTCCAAATTATTTGGGTGGAATGTCAGCTTTGAAAAACCCACTCCCATTGATCTTCATGATCCAATAAGAAATCTCACTCAAATGGCCAAAACAAATCAATTCTCCTCATTTGTTGGAAGAGAGAAAGAAATAGATCAACTCTTTGCCGCTTTATCCAGCGCAGATAAACCTAATGCTATTTTAGTAGGACCTCCAGGATCTGGAAAAACAGCTGTTGTGGAACAGTTCGCTTTGAAATTGGCCAAAGAAGACAGAGATCCTTTTAGACAGTGGAAAGTGATCTGGGTCAATGCGGGCGAATTGATCGCGGGAACGAGTTTTGTCGGTACTTTTGAAGAAAAGATCATGCATCTCATTGAGGATGCAAAAAAAGATCCTCATCTCATTTTGTTCATCGACGAGATCCACCTTTTAATGTGGGCGGGTCGCAATAAAGGGCAAGCTCCCGCGACAGATCTTCTAAAACCTTCTCTTGCTAGAGGAGATATCCGGATCATCGGCTGCACCACATCTCACGAATATGAACAAATCTTGGAGGATGGAGCTTTTTGCCGTCGATTCCAAAAGATTGAAATTCAAGAGCCAACAGGAGAGCTCTTAATCAAAATCATTCACTCAATGGCCCAAAGATTTGCAGATATCCATCAATGTATTTATGACGCTGCAGCCATTAAAGCGGCTATCGATGGGACACGAGCAAAACCAGGCCATAATCCCGATAAAGCAGCTACAGTTCTCGATCGAGTAGGTTCTTATGTCAAGATGAACGGCCGCAATCATGTGATGGCAGAAGATGTGAAGATCTTTTTATCTACGGGATAAAATTCTCTGTAAGATGAAAAGGGCAGAGCTTAAAGAGAATATTGCAATCGGAATTGGCTTGTGGGTCATCGAAGCGCGAAAAGCAAACAAAACCATAATCACCCCAGTCACAGCCGACGCCATCACAAATCCCCATCGTTGTCGTTTGTACATTCCGAAGCAAGAGGCGAAGAGCAGAAGGGAGAAAAGACTTGCCGAGAACAAAGAGGGGACGCTTCCCGTTTTATAAAAGGCAAAAGATCCCCCAAAAAGTAAAAGAACCCCGAAAATAAAGGTTGCGACTAGATAGATGTTTTTTTTCATGCTTTTCCTCTCAATCATTTTTTTAATCGTGTAGACGATCGCATTGTGGTATACTAAACTTGTTATGGAAACCGAGATCGTATCAATAGATCATTTAGACCGAGCCGTCTCTTTTTTGCAAGAGGGAACTCCGATTGCTTTCCCGACAGAGACTGTCTATGGACTTGGTGCTTTAATTTCTCAGGAAGAGGCAGTTAAAAAAATTTTTTCGATCAAGGGGCGGCCCTCTGATAACCCTTTGATTGTCCATGTCTCCTCTCTTGATCAGGCCCTTTTATTGACCTCTAACTTACCGCCCTCGTTTTTTTCTTTAGCCAATCGGTTTTGGCCAGGTCCCCTGACTTTAGTGGTCTGCAAGGATGTTCAGGTGTCACCTCTTGTTTCCGGAGGGCTTCCGTCGATTGCGATCCGGATGCCTTCTCATCCTACGGCGCGCCGTTTGATTGAACGGACCGGTCCACTAGTTGCACCTTCAGCGAATCTATCAGGACGCCCAAGTCCCACGACCCCTTTTGATGTGCTTGAAGATTTGCATGGCCAAATTCCGCTCATTTTAGATGGGGGGGAATGTGAAATTGGAATTGAATCGACGGTGGTGAATTTAATGGGCGATTACCCGGTGCTGCTTCGCCCAGGAATTATCGGAAAGCAAGAAATTGAACTTGTTCTTCGCCAGAAAGTTTTTGATGCAGATAAACATTCTCCAATAGCCTCTCCGGGAATGAAATATCGGCATTACGCGCCACGTGCTAAGGTCAGTCTGGTGTTTAATTCCCAAGATCTAACAGGGGATTACATCCTTTCTGCTCGCCCTTCTATTGGGATGCGTCTTTTGACAGAGCAGACATTGTATGCCGAATTAAGAAGAGCCGATCGCTATGGAATCGCTGAGATTCAAATCGATTGTACAAACGACCTCAAACACAACTTAGCACTGATGAATCGAATCCTTAAAGCGGCAGGAGTTTAGAATGGGAGATAACATCGTTGAACCTATAGAAATCATCACGAATCGGGAGGAAGAAAGGGTCTCCCATGCCAATCCTGCACTCCGTTTGCTCGCTCGGTTTTTCGATTATGCCCTTTTATTCCTCGCTCTTTTGTATGCGAAGTCTTTTTATCCGCGGTTTTTTCCATTTTCTCTTTTTGATCATGTGGTCCCTTTTGAATTTTTGGCCTGGATACCGATCGAATCTGTCTTATTGAGTGTTTTGGGAACCACTCCCGGAAAGTTTCTTTTAAAAACAAAGCTGCAGCAGGGAAGAAGAAAACGCCTCCTCTTTTCGACAGCTCTAAAAAGAAGTCTCCTCGTGTGGTTTCGAGGTCTTGGGATGGGTATCCCGATCATCAACATCATTTGTATGTCGGTCGCATCCAGTCGCCTGAGAATATTGGGAACCACCTCTTGGGATCGGGAGGAAAACATCATGGTTTCTCATTTTCCGCTCCGTCAGTGGCGCATTGTTGTCGCTTTTTTTGTTGTCTTGATCTCGTTCTCCCTGTATTACGGAGATAAATACGGGATAATTCGGGTTGCTAGCTGATCGTCTGTTGATTGCTCGGCGAAGCGGTCGAGGAACGGATGACAAAGAATTAGCAATTTGAGTGAGATTTAAATTTGATGGAAGATGACTCTTTTGACCCATCGATGAACTTTCTTCATCGACAAAACCAACAACTCGATCCGATTTTTCGACCTAGCCGTGTGGCTGTTATCGGAGCTACTGAAAAAGAGGGGAGTGTGGGACTCACCCTGATGCAAAATCTCCTGGCCACCTCTTTTGGCGGCGAGGTCATTCCTGTGAATCCGACAAGGCCTACGGTCTTGGGGCTGAAAGCCTATCCCGATGTCCAGAGCATTCCTCAAGAAATTGATCTTGCGGTCATCGTCACGCCAGCTAAAACAGTGCCGCTGCTCATTCAAGGATGTGTCGAGAAAAAAGTACCTGCTGCAGTGATTATTTCAGCTGGATTTAAAGAGATGGGACCTCCGGGAATTGCTCTAGAACAAGAGATCATTGCAATCGCTCGTAAAGGGCAAATGAGGATCATTGGGCCTAATTGTTTAGGAGTCATGAATCCTAATACAGGGCTCAACGCCACCTTTGCTGCCAATATGGCCTTAAAGGGAAACATCGCCTTTATTTCTCAATCCGGAGCCCTTTGCACCGCTGTTCTCGATTGGAGCCTAAAAGAAAAAGTAGGCTTTAGCGCATTTGTTTCCATTGGATCTATGCTCGATGTCAACTGGGGAGATCTGATCAATTATTTTGGTTCGGATCCTTTGACCCAAAGCATTTTAATTTACATGGAGAGTATCGGTGATGCCCGTTCTTTTTTATCGGCGGCAAAAGAGGTAGCCCTTTCCAAGCCGATTATTTTGATCAAGGCGGGAAGATCGGCAGAATCAGCGAAAGCGGCCGCATCTCATACCGGGTCTCTTGCGGGAAGTGATGCTGCTTTGACAGCGGCTCTAAGGCGTGTAGGAGTTCTCCGGGTCGATACGATTGCAGATCTCTTTGGAATGGCTGAAGTGTTGGGGAAACAACCAAGGCCTAAAGGGCCTCATCTTTCGATCATCACTAATGCGGGAGGCCCAGGAGTCATTGCAACCGATGCACTGATTTCTGCTGGGGGGAATCTGGCGCCTATTTCGAGCGACTCAATGGCAGCTTATAATGCTCTTCTTCCCGCCCCTTGGAGCCATAATAACCCCATCGATATTTTAGGAGATGCAAGCCCTGATATTTACGGGAAGGCGGTCGAAATCGCCGCAAAAGATCCTCATACAGAAGGACTTTTAATCATCTTGACGCCCCAAGACATGACCGATCCGACCAAGACTGCCGAGAGGATCAAAACCATTCACACGGACAAACCTATTCTCGCCTCTTGGATGGGAGCTGAGAGCGTGGAAGAAGGGAGGGCAGTTTTAGCAGAAGCCGGAATTCCCAGTTTTGAATACCCAGATATGGCTTGCAAAACCTTTGCTTCCATGTGGAACTCCACCTACAATTTGAAAGGGATTTACGAAGTCCCAACGCTGCCAGCCCAGACGATAGGTCAAGAAAAAGAGGCAGAAAAGATTATCGCGCATGCCAGGAAAGAAAACCGAACTATTCTCGACGAATACGAATCGAAAAGAGTATTAGAAGCCTACCATATCCCCACTGTGATAACCCGAGTAGCCAAAAGTGAAGAAGAGGCCGTTGCGATTGCCAAACAAATGACCTTTCCTCTTGTTTTAAAGCTCTATTCTCGGACGATCACCCACAAAACCGATGTGGGAGGCGTGAAGCTCAACCTTCATACACTGGATGAAGTCAAAAAAGCTTACACCGAGATTTTTCATTCAGTCAAAAAATTGGCAGGAGAAGAACATTTCCAAGGGGTCACCGTCCAGCCGATGATTAAGCTCGATGGATATGAGCTTATCTTGGGCAGCACACTGGATGAGCAATTTGGTCCCGTTCTTTTGTTTGGATCAGGTGGACAACTCGTTGAAGTCTATCAAGACCGCTCTCTTGGTCTTCCCCCGCTCACCACCACACTTGCGAGAAGAATGATGGAAGAGACCAAAATCTACCATGCTTTGCAAGGAGTGAGAGGGCGCAAAGCGATAAATCTAGAAAAACTAGAACATCTGCTCGTCCAATTCAGTCGTCTTGTGGCAGAGCAAAGATGGATCAAAGAATGTGATATTAACCCTCTCCTTGCATCTCCTGAGCAAATCCTCGCTCTCGATGCCCGGATCATCCTTCACGACCCCAAGACAAAAGAGGAAGATCTCCCTACAACAGCCATTCGCCCCTATCCGACTCAGTATGTGGAGACTTGGACCTTAAAAAATGGGCCCACCCTGACGTTGCGACCCATTCGACCAGAGGATGAGCCCAAGCTAGTTCAGTTTCACAAAGATCTTTCTCAAGAGACAGTGAGACAGCGGTATTTGAAAGTCATCCATTATGAGACTCGAGTGGCCCATGAACGACTCTTGAGAATTTGTTTTAGTGATTACGACCGAGAAATTGCGATTGTAGCCGAATTCAAAGGAGAAATTCTCGGGATCATTCGCCTTTCGAAAGTGCCTGGCACGCGAGATGCCACTTTTTCGTTGATTGTCAAAGATCAATGGCAGAACAAAAGGATTGGAGACAAACTCATGGAGAAGATCTTGCTGATTGCCAAAGAAGAAAAAGTGGAGCATATTGCCGCCTATATGCTCGAAGAGAACGTCCCCATGCAAAAGCTGGTGAAGAAGTGGGGTTTTTCTCTTAAAAAGGAGAAAGGATTTCTCCTGGCGGAATCTATACTCGTTCCACTCCAAAATGGCCCAAGCAAGCCGATTTAAAGCTATCAAATTTCCAATAAAAAATTGGGGTCAATATTGAATTAATATTAACCCCAATTTTTTATTGAAAATTTGATGCTTTAAATTCGGTTTTCTTG
>DAIDIZ010000045.1 GCA_027451585.1 Chlamydiota bacterium | reverse complement strand
TCCGTTCGGCCCCCGACAACAAGCTCGAGATATAGTACCGTCTTTCCATGGCGGTTTTACCTTTTTCATACCGAGTAGATTGCACACAGATCAGGGATTTCAATCCCTTCCATTCTTTAGCAATATCCAACCACCCCAAATTCGAAATAACCCACACCTCTCGTTCTTCAATCCGACCGTGATTTTTCTCAATTGTTCTTGCGTAACTACAGCCAGATTCCTCACTGCTTACATCGAGTGCTTGATCAAAAAAATTCACCGCTTCAGCATGGAGAATCCCTTGGTTGCCTTTGAGACCAAAAACATAATCTCCTCCTTGTTCCTGGGTTTTTTCCGCAATCGTTGTCTGGCAACCCATCGCATCAATTGTGACAATACAGCCTTTTAGTGCCAAAGTGTTCAGAAGTTCTGGTATTGCGGTGATTTCATTGGATTTCTCCGCTGTTCTGAGTTGGCCAAGGATAATGTCGTTCTCTGCTGCAAAGGCTGTGACGATATGTAGGGGATTTGTCCCTTTAAACGAATCGCCTGAATTACAAATGGTCTTTCCATCAATCGCGATCACTCCCTGTATCTTCTCAGCAATCGAGTTCATCCATTGAGTGAAACAACTCTCAAAAGCCTTCGGATCAACCAAACGAAAAAACCTTCCAATGGTGTCATGCGAAGGGACTCCATTTAAACAAAGACCGACAGATTGGAACCACGCTTCATAGGCATTTGCCCATCTCACAACAGCCATCCAGTCATTGGCGGAGCAAAGAATACCGATGACAGCGACTCCGATGATATCGATAAGAGGGTAAATTTGATTCCGAGACTTTCTCGGATCAGGAAGAGTGGCAAAAGCTTGTAGTAGAGGAGCATTAGCGGCAAGATTAAATGTCATGTTGTCCTTAATGGTAATCAAAGGACAAACACAACACACTCAGAAATAATTACTTGTCAAGCTATTTATCATGCAATCGCCCTGCGTCTCTGGGATTGTCCCGTTTAATCTGTTAAAAGCTCTTGTTAATTAACGCTCTTAAACTCCCACTGTAAACTCTTCAAAAGGATTCACAAAGAAGATTTCTCCCGAACATTCTTCAGTATCTTGCGCATTAACAACAGGTCATGTACCATCTGGCCAGGGTTATCTCTTTTAATTTAACTCAGAAAAACACACGCAAATCCTTGAAAATAAAACGGTTATCTCTTATGGGAAAGTCCCTGATCATCGTCGAGTCGCCCGCTAAGATCAAGACTCTGCGAAAATTTTTAGGCCCTAAATATTTTTTTGAGTCATCGGTTGGCCATATTCGAGACCTGCCGCAGAAAGGGCTCGGGATCGACGTGGAAAACGACTTTGAGCCCACGTATGTGACGATGCCGGACAAAAAAGAGGTGATCAAAAATATCCAAGAAGCAGCTAAAAAGGCCGATATCGTCTATCTCGCTCCCGATCCCGATCGGGAAGGGGAGGCCATCGCGTGGCATATCGCTTCGATTTTACCCAAGGGAACTAAGCTAAAAAGAACCGCATTCCAATCGATCACCAAGGCGGCGGTTCAAAAATCGCTGGAAAACCCGCGCGATATCGACATGGACCTGGTGAATGCACAACAAGCTCGCCGATTGCTCGACCGAATTGTCGGATACAAGATCTCTCCCATTTTAACCCGAAAAGTAAAAAGAGGGAAATCGGGCACTTCTGCGGGGAGAGTCCAGTCGGTCGCCCTCAAGTTAGTGGTCGATCGAGAAAAGGAGATCGAAGCATTTCTTCCCGTCGAATACTGGACCCTTGAAACGCTTCTCCAACCAAAAGACAATCCTCAATCCTTTTCAGCCTTTTTGTATGCGGTTGATGGATTCAAAGTGGAGAAAGAAAAAGGGGAGAAACCCTGTTTTCTCATTTCCGATCAGAAGACAGCCGATGCACTTGTCTCCCGTTTGAAGAAAGCCCAATACAAAGTGGGAGAAGTTGATCGAAAAGAGAAAAAACGGTATCCTGTTCCTCCCTTTATCACGTCCACTCTTCAACAAGAGGCGAGCCGTCACTACGGATTTTCTGTTTCTCGGACAATGAGCATTGCGCAAGGTCTCTATGAAGGGATTGATTTAGGTCCCGACGGCTCTGAAGGTCTCATCACCTACATGAGAACCGATGCGGTGAATGTCGCCCCCGAAGCGATCGCAGCTGCGAGACAATACATCGAAAGCACCTTTGGAAAAGATTACTTACCCGATGAACCGAAAATCTACGCGTCCAAAAAAACAGCCCAAGAGGCCCATGAAGCGATTCGTCCCACATCCCTTGATAGGGACCCTGAGTCGATCAGAGAGTATTTGACGATCGATCAATACAAAATCTATCTTCTCATCTGGAGACGATTCATCGCCTCGCAGATGAATCCGGCGATTTACGACACCGTTTCTGCCGATATTGAGACCGATCAAAAGATGGTTTTACGAGCCACCGGTTCCGTGATTAAATTCAAAGGATACCTAGCAGCTTACGAAGAAAAACGGGACCCATCATCAACTGCTGAAGAAGATGAAAATGGAAAGATTTTGCCCCCTCTCGTGCCAAATACCCCCCTCGATCTCAAAGATCTTACCTCGACCCAATCGTTCACAAAACCACCCCACCGGTTTACCGAAGCCTCACTTGTCAAAGAATTAGAAAGACTCGGCATTGGGCGTCCCTCTACCTACGCCTCGATCATGAACAAAATCCAAAATCGAGAATACACCACAAAAGAGGGGCAAACCTTAAAACCAACCGAACTTGGGAAAGTGATCTGTCAGATGTTGGAGGAAAATTTTCCTCGCATTATGGACGTCACCTTTACCGCCCAGATGGAAGATCAGCTCGAACAGGTGGCCGATCACAACAAAAACTGGAAAACCCTTTTGGCCGATTTTTGGAAAGACTTCTTTCCCCTTGTCGAAAAAGCCGAGAAAGAGGCCTCTGTTCCCAAAGTACTCACCGACCTCGACTGCCCCACTTGCGGCCACAAACTCCAAAAAATTTGGTCGAGAAATAAGTATTTTTACGGCTGTTCCAACTATCCCACGTGCCCCTTTACTGCGCCAATTGAAGCTGTCGACTTTAAAAAAGAGGATTATGACCCTGACTTTGACTGGGAGCAAAGCTGCCCGAATTGCCAATCGCCGATGGTGACAAGGCACGGCCGATTTGGTCCTTTTCTCGGCTGCTCCAAATACCCCGAGTGCAAAGGGATCGTCAACATCCCGAAAAAGGGGGAAAAAGTCTACAACCCAGCTGACCTTCCCTCCTGCCCTGCGCTTGGATGCGATGGACACCTCACAGCGCGCAAATCGCGCTTTGGAAAAACCTTCTTTTCCTGCTCCAACTATCCCGATTGCGACGTGATCGTCAACACACTCGATCAACTCGAAGAAAAATATAACGCCCATCACCAGAAAACCCCTTACGTCAAAAAGAAAGGCTTTCCCAGAAAAGGGAGAGGAGCAAAAGCTGCGAAAGAAGAACCCAAGCCCAAAAAGAAAGCGGCTACCAAGAAGAAAAAATAACCCTTGCGCTTTGAAATGATTCTCTGGCAGTCTTGCTTTCCGGAGGGTCCTTCTCATGTTTCAAGAAGAGTTCACAGAAAACCAAGTCCAATTATTACACCGTTTTGTCACCAACACCACCGATAACATCTTTGCGCTCCGCAATCTCCCAGAAGTGATTAAAGGGGCTCTTTTTTCGCGGTATTCCCGCTCGAGCCTAGGTCTACGCTCCCTTCTTCTTAAAGAGTTCATCCAAAGCGAAGAGATGGGGTTTTCTGCCATTACCGGGACTAAAGAAGAGATCGATACCGATAGCCAGCTTGTTGCCGTCCAAAAAGCGCAGAATTTTTACGATCGAATCCTCGATGGCTATGGTGATGACTCGATTGGAGAGCTAGGAGGCGCCCATCTGGCCCTTGAAAACATTTCCATGCTGGGAGCCAAGGCAATCGAAGATGCCCGCATCGGCGGCTCACCCCTTGAAAAATCGACCCGTTACATCTATTTCGACCAAAAAGTAAATGGAGAATACCTCTTCTATAAAGAGCCCGTCCTCATGACATCTGCCTACCGAGACCTCTTTTTAGAAACCTGCACCCATCTTTTCGACGTCTACAGCAAACTCATCCCCCCACTGACATCCCACATCGAAGCCGGGTTTCCGAAAGATCCTCTTATTTCCAAAACAGCCTACACTGCAGCACTGCGAGCTAAAGTTCTTGACTGCCTCCGAGGACTTCTTCCAGCCGCCACCCTCACCAATATGGGTGTCTTTGGCAACGGACGCTTTTTCGAAAACCTCATCCAAAGACTCCACTGCAACAGCCTCGCCGAAATGCAAGAAATCGGGAAAAAAGCCCACCAAGAACTCTCCAAAGTGATCCCCTCATTTGTCCGAAGAGCCGATCCAAACCACAAACACTTCCAAGCCTTTGGTCAATTCTTAGACGCCATGAAAGACGAACTCTCCCAAATCTCCCATCGACACGCATCCCACATCAATAGCACCAATGAACCCGGAGTCCGCCTGATCGACTTCGATAAAGAATCCCCCACAAAAGTAGCCAGCGCCCTTCTCTTTCCTCACCTCCAAAACGACCTCGCCTCCCTTGACCAATACTGCCGAACCCTCTCGGAAGAAGAGATCGCCTCTATCCTAGAAGCTGGCTGCTCCGCTCGGGAAAATCGACGCCACAAGTCGCCCAGAGCTCTTGAAAGAGCCTTCTTTACTTTTGAAATCATCGCTGACTTCGGTGTCTACCGCGACCTCCACCGCCATCGAACTCTTACCCAAGAAAGACAACTCCTCTCTTGCCAGTACAGCCACTATACCCCGCCCGAAATCATCGGAACAGACATGGAAGCCGAATACGTCAAAGCGCTCGCACTCGCGAAAGAAGCCTACGACAAAATCGCAAATGAACTCCCCGAAGAAGCCCAATACATCGTCCCCATGGCCTACAACGTCCGCTGGTATTTCCACGTCAATTTAAGATCCCTCCAGTGGCTCTGCGAACTCCGCTCCCAAGCAGCCGGCCATCCTTCCTACCGGCTCATCGCCCAAAAAATGGCTCATCTCGTGAGCACAGCCATTCCTCAATTCGAGAAGTTCTTCAAATTTGTCGACTACAACGGGTATGAGCTAGGGCGTTTGGGCGCTGAAGTTCGGCAAGAACAAAAGACATTGCAAATAAAAAATTGAATCGATTATCCTAGCTCCTTCTCTAACATGGAGTCATTTTTAATGAAACGGATATTTGGTTTTCTCTTGTTATAGGTGTCCCTATTTGGGAACGTATTAAATGGCCTATTGGTTAATGGTCCCACAACAAGTACTCCTGTTACCCTTTTAAATATCTTAGAAACTCTTAATCAATGGAATGGGGGGGGAGGAGATGTTGCAGCAAGCATTTCTCTCTCTCCAGCAAATACAGGAGGCCTCTTCGATGTTGCCGTTACGTCTGACGGTCAAACAGCTTACATAGCCGATCCTACAGAGAATGCTGTCTATTTCCTCAATACCAAAACTTATCAATCAGGAAGATTGAGTGGAGCGACGTTCTCAAGCCCAAGCTTTATCGCCATTTCACCAGACGGAACCAAAGTTTGCATCGTGAACAATCCTGTGACAAACACAATTTCTGTGAATATATTTTCCACGTCCACGAACACTTTTCTTACTTCAGGATCGACCACAACAGGCACATCCCCTCTTACCGCACAAAATGTTGTGTGTGATAACAATCAAGTCTATATTTCCTACATCGATAACTTGGGAGTAGGTCGTATCGCCTACATGCCCCTGAATGGATCTTCTTTGAGTACAATTCCTTCTAATGGAATCGGGGGGTCCACCCTCCCCTACATCATCGGGATAGCTCCAAACAATTCGCTTCTCTATATTATTGATGACCTGAACACCCAGGCTAGTGTCTACAGCTTTAATATTTTCCCTTTCGGCGCACCCACTTTAAACACTCATGGCCCGCTTGCATCATCGGGTCTTTTTCCTTTTGGGACCTCTTCTAAGTTAGCTATCGGGAGTTCATACGCCTATTTTGCTGGGGGAGGGTCCTCGATCGGTGTTGTGAATTTATCCACGCTCGCCATTACAGCGGCTTCCGTTAATCCAAACACAGCTGCTTATAGCGTAGCGCTTGCTCCATCGGGCAATCTTCTTTACGCAACAGCCGGCGCCTCTCAGAACAGAATTTCTGTGGTCAACACTTCTTCTTTTCCTCCCACTCTCAGCACTACGATAACAACAAATACTCCTGCGAATACGGCGATCGCCATTCCAACAGGAACTGCTTCTAATACAACCGGCACAGTATCGAACGTATCGGGGCTTTCTGGGACCATCACGAGCACCTATTCTTCTGGAGGATCGGTTACGGCCTCTGTGACCAACACGACAGGATCTACTATCTACGTTACCCTCGCGCTCTATCGAGTGGAAAGTGCCTTAGGCTTTAGCAACGGGACCCAAAACTGGGTCAACACCCAAACGTTACTCAACAGCCAAACATTTACCGTCCCTAACAGCGCTTCCCCACAGACCCTTACCGTTACAAATTTCACGTATCCTTCTGGAGCCTTCCAATTAGACTTCTACCAAGGTTCCGACCCGATTAACTGGGCGAACGCCCCGGTAAATGGCATCGTTCCTCTCAACCTCCTAGACGCCCAATTCAAATACCCGTAAAGCCTCTCTGGTCTTTTTCTCTTTATCCCAGGTAAAATAGCCTCATGTTTAAGCTGAAGTCCGAGTTTGCTCCTGCGGGAGATCAAGAAAAGGCGATCGAAACCCTCACTCAAGGGGTTCTCGATCGAAAAAAATCACAGGTGCTTCTCGGGATTACCGGGTCTGGAAAGACCTTCACTATGGCGAACGTGATTGCAAGAACAGGCAAACCTGCCCTCATTTTGGCTCATAACAAAACACTCGCAGCCCAGCTCTTTCAAGAGTTTAAGGCCTTTTTCCCTGAAAATGCGGTCGAGTATTTCGTCTCCTACTACGACTACTATCAGCCCGAAGCCTACATTGCGAGAACCGATACGTACATTGAAAAAGACCTCGCGATCAATGACCGGATTGAAAAGATGCGCCTCAGCGCCACCCGCTCTCTCATTGAACGACCCGATGTAGTGATCGTCTCCTCCGTCTCCTGCATCTACGGCTTGGGCACTCCTGAATATTACAGCCAAATGCTCCTCCATCTGGCGGTAGGACAAGAGGTGAGGCGAGATGATGTACTCCTCCACTTAGTGGAACTGCACTATACGCGGGGCGATTATGAACTTTCGAGAGGTTCGTTCCGGGCTCGTGGCGATGTCCTCGAGTTGGTCCCCGCCTATGAAGATGAGATCGCTTATCGGATTGAATTTTTTGGCGACGAAATTGAGCGGCTCAGCGAAATCGATCCGTTGACAGGAAAGGTGCGCTCCCGTTTGGAAAAGATCACCATCTATCCCGGATCGCACCACGTCACTCCCGAGCACGTACGCCACCACGCCATCGATACCATTCGGCAAGAGCTCTCCGAAAGAATTGCCCTTTTTGAACAAGAAGGTCGCCTCATCGAAGCACAGAGAATCAAAGAGCGGACTAACTACGATCTGGAAATGATGCGAGAAATCGGGTTTTGCAAAGGGATTGAAAACTACTCGCGCCACTTTAGTAGGCGCAATCCGGGAGATCCTCCCCCCTGCCTACTTGACTACTTTCCCGATGATTTTCTTTTCATTATCGATGAATCTCACCAAACTCTTCCTCAACTTCACGCGATGTACAATGGAGACCGCTCCCGCAAATCGACCTTGATCGAGTTTGGCTTTCGCCTCCCGTCTGCTTTTGATAACCGGCCCCTAAAATTCGAAGAAACGTATCAGAAGTTCAAACAGGTGGTCTATGTATCGGCTACACCTGGTCAATGGGAAGTGAAAGAGGCGCAAGGCGAAGTAGTCGAGCAAATCATCCGCCCAACAGGGCTCTTAGATCCGTTGATTGAAGTGAGGAAGGCAACAGGTCAGGTCGATGATTGTTTGGAAGAAATCCGCCTTGAAACAGAGAAAGGGGGACGGATTTTAGTGACCACGCTCACTAAAAAATTATCGGAGGACCTCTCCAAATACTTAAATGAGATCGGGGTGAAGGCAAAGTATTTGCACTCCGATATCGACACTCTCGAAAGAATCCAGATCTTAAAAGCGCTCCGACAAGGAGAATTTGATGTGCTAGTCGGGATCAACTTACTCCGAGAGGGTCTCGATCTGCCCGAAGTATCTCTCGTCGTCATCCTCGATGCTGATAAAGAAGGCTTTCTCCGCTCCGAAACGTCGCTTATCCAAACGTGCGGAAGGGCGGCTCGCAATGTCTCCGGTCGAGTCATCCTATACGCTGATAAGGAAACGGAAGCCATCCGTAATACCATCAGAACCACACAGAATAGAAGGGTTCATCAACAAGCCTATAATGAAAAATACAACATCACTCCTCGCTCCACAAAGCGAGATCAAGGGAAATCTCTCGAAGAGATCTTTGGCTTTGCCGAAGAACCTCCTCCAGTTAAAGAGACTCCCCGAGAAGACTCGAAAAATCTCGAAGGGAAAATCAAACAATGGGAAGCCGAAATGCGAAAAGCAGCGAAAGAGCTCAGATTCGAAGATGCCGGCAAGGCCCGGGATATGATGCGTTATTATCAAAATCTCGTTCTGATTCAAACAGAACTTCCTTAATGTAAAGAGATAATACCCTCTATCAAAAAGATTCCACAAGCAGGCTGTAGCCCCTCTTTCATTGATGAAAAGATCTGGGTGAGAGGATTTGAACCTCCGACCTCTTGCACCCCATGCAAACGCGCTAGCCAAGCTGCGCTACACCCAGATAATCTGTTGCGATCGCAGAAGCCCCTTCAAATTGGAACTCCGCTTTCCTAAATTCTTTGAGCCCGTGCCGAGCGCACTCCTCAATGATCTTCTCCAGCGTATCGCCCGGATTGAGATCTAGAGCTGTGATGTCGACTGAGAGAGAAGCTGAAAGAACAACGCCGTTGCGAAGCCCTTTCACTTTGAAGTTGGCGTAGATCACCCCTTTCTTGCGCACCACATTCGTGAAGCGAATCAAATTGTTCTCAACGAGATCCTTCATGCATCCCTCCTCTTTAAGCGGAAGGGGAGATTCTAGTAGCTATTCTTTCTTTCTGTCAATTGGTTTTGTATGGTAAAATCGGCCCATGGAACTGTCTTGGAAGGCGCTTCTCTCTCTTGAATTCGAAAAACCGTACATGCAAGAACTCAAGAATTTCCTTGAAAAGGAAATGGGCTCTGCTACGCCAATTTACCCGCCAGCGCCTCTCATCTTCAATGCGTTAGCACAAACTCCTTTCGATGCGGTAAAGGTGGTGATCATCGGACAAGATCCTTATCACGGAAAGGACCAGGCAGAGGGCCTTTCTTTTAGCGTCCCGAAGGGTATAGTCCCGCCTCCTTCTCTGCAAAATATCTTTAAAGAGTTGGAAAAGGATGTGGGGATGCCTCGTCCTTCTCACGGAAATCTTTTATCCTGGGCTAAACAAGGAGTTCTCCTCTTGAATGCCACTCTCACTGTAAGAGAGGGGCAACCTAAATCGCATTTTGGAAGAGGATGGGAACGCTTCACCGATAAGATTGTGGAGTCGCTGTGCCAAAAAAGGGATCCGATTGTATTCCTCCTTTGGGGAAAATCGGCTCTCGATAAGTTCCAACACATCGAAAATAGGGGCCCTTCTCCTCATTTGGTCTTAACGGCGCCTCACCCATCCCCTCTCTCGGCTTATGCCGGCTTTTTTGGCTGCTGCCACTTTTCAAAAACAAATCAGTTCTTACTCTCTGTGGGTAAGACAGAGATCGATTGGTCTCTATGAGGCTTCCCGACTTTCTCCAGAAAAAAATCGAGTCTTTTTTTGAAAAGGCCTCTACAAAAGGGTTGAAGATGGCGAGAGAGAGCCTCTCCCAAACTTATCGGGCTCACCTTTCTTCCGAATCCATCTTCGCAAGCGAAGGAACAAGGCTTGCCTATCTCGCCACTCGGTTGCCTGCTACCTTTGCGGCCAATCGGTTTGTCCTCGCAGAGCTCAAACGCCGAATGCCCGATTTCTATCCGAAGACGATTCTCGATTTAGGGGCGGGTCCGGGAACGGCGACTCTTGCCGCAATGGATCTCTTTGATGCATCGTTCGTTTTGGTTGAAAAAAGTGGGGAGGCGATTTCCTTAGGTAGAGAGTTGATGGAGGAGCTCGCTCTCAAAAGAGAATGGGTTCGAAAGGACCTCAAAACGACGGATGAAACGGGGGATCTGGCAATTCTCTCCTATTCCATTGGAGAAATCGATCGGTTTGAACCAATCTTACGCTCTCTTTGGGAACGTGTCGATACAATTGCTATCATCGAACCCGGAACACCCGCGGGGTATCAAGTTATCCTCGAGGCAAGAACTCTCTTTTGTCAACTCGGAGCTCATTTTATTGCTCCATGTCCTCACCAAAAAAACTGCCCCTTAAAAGAAAATGATTGGTGCCATTTCTCGACCCGCCTCGAGCGATCCAGGCTCCATAGAGCTCTAAAAGAGGGCTCTTTAGGCTTTGAAGATGAAAAATTCTCCTATCTCATCGTCTCTAAACAAAGGGGCATCCCTCCACAAAATCGGGTCCTTCGCCACCCCCTCAAAGGATCGGGCCATGTCCATCTATCCCTTTGTACAACAGATGGTTCACATAAAATTAAGATCGTTTCAAAAAAAGAAAAAGAACTCTATCGGAAAGCACGCAATATAAAATGGGGTGAAAATTATTTTTAGATAAAAATGATTTAGAATGAAAAAAAACAACCCACTAAATATAATAAGTCCGTTTTAACAGGAGAACAACAATGTCTACATACTTTTCAGTTGATTATTTGAGCGATAAGTGGAATGAATTTACCTCTTTCGTAGGTCATTCTGCAACATCTGCAAAAACAGGTTTCCATAACGCAGTCGTTACTGCCAATGAATGGGCAGATAAACACCCACAAATCGTTGGCGCTGCTAAAGCAACTGCGGTTATCGGTCTTGCTGCTTTGAGTTATTACAACAAAGCATCGATCTCTGCTTGTGCGCAATTCGTAAAAAACGGTTTGGTTAATTCGGTAACTGCTGGATATAACAAGCTTCCAAATAGCCCAGCTTTCCTTAAAACAGGATACGCCTATGTTGCAGGAAAAGCATCTAGCGCGGCTTCTTACATTCCAAATCCTTTCAAAAAATAATAGTCTACTTCGATTCTATAAAAGTAGGGACAACATCATTGTCCCTATTTTTTAAAAAAAAGTTACCATTGAAAAAAACAATAAAAAATAATAGCATAGCCTCCTTAAAAGGAGAAAAACATGTCTTCCGTTTTATCAACCTCAATGGATTCAATGACCGATTTATTCTCTTCAGCAAAAGGGATCACAGAGAAAAGTCTCAATAAAACCAAAGCGTGGTTTAACGAACATCCGCAGATCGCTATCGCAGCTAAAGTGGCTACTTTTGCGGCATTGTCTTTTGGCGCTATCTATTATCGTCAAACGCTCATTAATTTTTCCAAAATCAGTATTCAAGATTCGGCACAAAAATTAGTTGATTTTTCAAAATGGTTAAGAGATGGAATTGTCAGCAAGATGGCGTCCACTCAAGAGAAAATCAGAGCCTTCATCCAAGCACCTGTCGCGCCAATTAATGAGTCCGTTACAGATCCCCTTACAGCAACCATTGCCTCTGTAGCAAATAGCAACGTTCCAACGAACGCAGCTCCGAATCCGGTCAAAGAAATCGGCGAATTAATGGCAAACTCCCTTCCTGAAATTGTAGCTAATTTCGTCTCAACAAACGCAGAGCTGAATCAAGTCAAAGAAGCGGGCGAGCTAGCGGTATCTTCTCTTCCCGAAAAGATCGCTAATTTCGTCTCAACAAACGCAGAGCTGAATCAGGTTAAAGAAGTGGGCGAACTAGCAATAAATTCTCTTCATGTACGCGACTTTATTGGATTCGTCGGAACCACTCTGGAAAGGGTTGCAAATATCACCGCCGAAGAGCTCCCTGTCAATTACAATTGTCTCTAGAGGTGCCCTACAAAACTCGTTTGCTTTGGGTATCTTCGGAATGGAACGAGTATATAGGACCTCTTTCGCATTACTTTTCCCCATCAATGGATGGGGCCCCCCCTTTTTCTCTTTGTGGAAAATCTGTTCACATCCCGTTCATAACTTGTCGATATCTTGTTCAAAGCTGCTTCCTTTGTTCAAAAAACGGAAGTCATTAACAAGTTTTCAACAGGTCGTGAACAACCTCTCTTCCCTCTGAAAAAGGGAGCTTACGAACATTCCAACAGAGACAGAAGAAGAAGAGAATTCTACATACATAAATCTAGATTCTCTAGTCGCATATACTCGTTCCACTCGAAAGATGTCCCAAGCAAGCCGATTTAAAGCTATCAAATTTCCAATAAAAAACTGGGGTCAATATTGAATTAATATTAACCCCAATTTTTTATTGAAAAATTTGATGCTTTAAATTCGGTTTTCTTGGGACATCTTTCGAGTGGAACGAGTATGTACCGGAAATGATTCAGAAGATCGTCGATTTTTGGCGCTTTGAACCTGTGAATGGTAAATTTTAATCCGTGCGTAGTATATACTCCCGAAGAGATGTTTTCTTTTGACGATTTCTTTTCCCTTTCTTCGTTTTCTCATGCGTCCCTTTGGAAAGAAGGTTCTCCCATTTGGAGTGCTCTTTCTGAATTAGACAACTACTTCACTTCCTTTTCCCATAGAATTGAGATAGAAGTCCCGCCTGATGTTTTCCTTGAAAATAGAGAATTGATTTCCATTGGAGAGGGAACTGTTATTGATCCTGGAGTCCTCATTCGAGGACCGTGCATCATCGGTAAACAGGCATCGATTCGGCACGGCGCTTTTCTTCGCGGGTTCGTTGTTGTAGGTGATCGGTGCGTTGTAGGACATAGCGCGGAGCTGAAAAATGCGATTTTACTTAATGGTGCAAAGGCTTCTCACTTGTGTTATGTAGGCGATTCGATTTTGGGCCCCCATGTC
The DNA here is from genome assembly GCA_027451585.1 of Chlamydiota bacterium. Taxonomy (GTDB): domain Bacteria; phylum Chlamydiota; class Chlamydiia; order Chlamydiales; family SM23-39; genus DAIDHZ01. The sequence continues at coordinate 7,415 of DAIDIZ010000045.1, read as the reverse complement.
AATTTAGGGGCGGGAGTCAAATGTTCCAATCTCCGATTGGATGGCCATGAAATCACGATCTCGGTTGAAGGAAAAAAGATCCGAACCGGCCTTAAAAAATTGGGAGCGATTTTGGGTGAGGGTGTTGAGGTGGGGTGTAACGCGGTCCTCAATCCGGGAACCTTAGTCGGAAGGCATTGTGATCTCTACCCTCTTCTCAATGTGGGAGGATGGATCCCTCCTCATAGCAAAGTCAAGGGAACTAGATCTTTCTTCATCCAATCAAAAGAGACAAAAATCCTAGAAGAATTAATGCGGGCAAAAGATGGTGTTTGATTTGATGAAAGGGCGAGTTGAAAAGGCTTTGCAAACCGCAATCGAGGGAATGGGTGAAAACTCCGTTTTGCGGGACGCCTGTTCTTATGCTTTGATGGGAAATGCGAAACGCTTTCGCCCCATTTTAATCTTGTTGATTGGAGAGGCGTTAGGCTCTTGTGATGTGATGCCGGCTGCCTTGAGTGTAGAATTTTTTCATACAGCTTCTCTCATCGCAGATGATCTGCCTTGTATGGATAATGATGATCACCGAAGAGGGCGTCCCTCTTTACATAAAGCATTTGGAGAAGGTACTGCTCTTTTGGCCAGTTACACGTTGATCGCAGCCGGCTATGGGGGTATCTACGAAAATGGCAAAAAATTGAAGGAAAGACCTCTTTTTGCCTCTTCGGCAGATAAACGGGCTTTGATCTGTTTAGAGGCCGCGACAAGATTGGCGGGGCTGCAAGGGGCCACGCAAGGACAGTTTCTCGACCTTTTCCCTCCCAATAGTTCTTTGGAGATAGTTGAGGAGATCATGCAAAAGAAAACGGTCTCTTTATTTGAAATCGCGTTTCTTTTCGGCTGGCTATTTGGAGGGGGCGAGATTGAGGCCATTGCCGACTTATCTGCCTGCGCGTCTCATCTAGGAATGGCTTTTCAGATCGGCGATGATCTGGAAGACAATCTTCAAGATCAAAGAAATAACAATATGGCTTCTCTTTTGGGTAGAGAAAAGACGATCCTTCTTTTTCAAGAAGAGATCGCCTCTCTAGAGCAACGATTGAAGAAGATCGGTCTCTGGACCGATCCATTTCGGATGCTGGTGAACCAATTAGGGGCGAGCCGCAACTTCTTCTTTGGAAACGGGGCGGTTGAGAGCGCTATTTCCTGAAGAGAGTTTTGCGTAAATCGCTTTTTCAATCTCATCACAGAGTTTGGGATTCCCTTTGAGCTCTTCTCGGGCAGCTTCTCTTCCTTGTCCGAGGCGATTTGTTTGGAAACTAAACCAGGTTCCTCTCTTCTCAATGACCCCTGTCTCGACCCCAATATCGATGATCGATCCAATATGAGAAATCCCTTCATTGAAAATGATGTCGAATTCAGCCGAGTGGAATGGGGGCGCACATTTGTTTTTTACTACCTTCACTTTAACTCGAGACCCAATGTCATTGGTATTTTCTCCCGACTTAATTCCAGTCATTCGGCGGATATCCATCCGAATCGAGGCATAGAACTTGAGCGCTCTTCCCCCCGTTGTAGTTTCGGGATTTCCAAACATCACCCCAATTTTTTCTCGAATCTGGTTGATGAAAATGGCGCATGTATTGCTCCTGGATAAGGTGGCGGTTAATTTTCTCAAGGCTTGAGACATCATCCGCGCTTGTAATCCCATATGCTGATCCCCGATCTCTCCTTCGAGCTCCGATTTAGGAACGAGCGCTGCCACCGAGTCAATCACAATCACGTCGACCGCATTGGATCGGGCGAGCATCTCGGCGATATTGAGTGCCTCTTCCCCGTTATCGGGTTGAGAAATCATCAGCTCATCGATGTTTACACCGATTCTCGCTGCATAGGCTGGGTCGAGAGCGTGTTCTGCGTCGATATAGGCTGCGAGACCTCCATTTTTTTGGGCGTTAGCAACGATGTGAGTGGCAAGCGTTGATTTTCCAGATGATTCAGGACCATAAATTTCAATGATCCTTCCTCGAGGAACTCCTCCAACACCCAACGCGAGATCGAGAGAAAGAGCTCCCGTTTTAATCACGCTCATCGCATTGGTTGTCGAATGTTTGCCAAGCGACATGATCGCCCCTTCCCCAAATTGCTTTTGGATATGGGAAATGGCCAGTTCAAGCGCTTTTTTCTTATTCATATCTGCAGGTGGTTGTTGCGTCATAGATCTCCCGTGTTTGTTCCATACTCCTCATAGCATGGAAGTTTTGATCTCTTCGTGTCAACCAATTAAAAAATCAGAGAAGCTGTTGCAAAATTGGGGTTTCGGGTATGGAAGGGATATGACCATTTTAGCCGGCGATATTGGCGGTACGAATACTCGACTTGCCCTTTTTTATAATGATGAAATCCTCATTGAACAGAAGTTCTTGAGTCAGAAATACAAAAGTCTCGAGGAGATCATCCAAGAATTTTTAGTCGATAAAAAAGCCAAGATCGTCAGAGCTGCTTTTGGAGTTGCGGGTCCTGTTTTAGAGGGACGTTGTCATGCAACTAACCTCCCCTGGGTCATCGAATCTTCTCATTTAGCTTCTCACTTAGGGCTCCCTTCGGTTTTTTTGCTCAATGACCTAGAAGCGAAGGCCTATGGGATTTCAGTTCTCAAGGAAAGTGAGCTGTTTATGTTGCAATCAGGCAAAACCGATCAAAAAGGGAATCGCTCACTCATTGCGGCCGGAACGGGCTTGGGTGAGGCTGGTCTTTTCTGGGATGGGATGGTCCATCACCCGTTTGCTTCTGAGGGCGGGCATACCGATTTTGCCCCTCGAGATGATCTCGAAGTGGAGCTCCTTGGCTATTTGATCAAAAAATTCTCCCACGTTTCTTATGAACGAATTGTCTCTGGTCCTGGTATTTATCTGTTGTACCGCTTTTTAGTCGAGAAGGGAAAAGAGAAAGAATCGGAAGTGATCCGCAAAGAATTGGAAAAGGGAGATCCCCCTAAAGAAATAGCCAAATGGGCGAGAGAGGGAGATCCGGTTTGTTTACGAGCTCTTCAATGGTTCTTTTCCTTGTACGGAGCGGAAGCTGGGAATATGGCTCTTAAGTTTTTGTCGCTTGGTGGCGTGTACATTGGAGGGGGCATTGCCCCACATTGGGCGAGAGAAATGAGAGAAGGGCCTTTCCTTTCCTCTTTTCTAAGCAAAGGTCGTTTTCGTCCTTTACTCGAATCGATTCCCGTCTTTGTCATTTTGAACGACAACGCGTCTCTTTTGGGATGTGCTTACGTGGCTAAAAGATCGCAAAATAATAACTTTTAGATTTGTACAAGGGAAAAAAATGAGGGTTGTATTTCCTCAAATAAAAAAACCAGGTTAGACTTGCATCCAACCTGGCAGAATAAAGAATTAGACAGAGCTTCTTAGAAGTCGAAGCGAGCTGTGGCTGTCAAGCCGTGTACGTAGAGGTTTCCGTTCGGAGAAAAACTTATCTGAGATACGCTGCTGCTAGTAAATTCTCTGAACATGTTCTGGTTAAAGAACACTTGGAATCCGTAACCTGCAGAGAGGTCCACGTGCCAGTTGTTATTGTCGAAGTAAGAAGACCATCCCAATCCGAGTTCGAGCTCGAGATGAGTTCTTACTGTATTGATTTTGTGGTTTTTAATCAAAGAAGAACCAAGAGCGCTGGGGGCTCCCGTTGCAACTACAGTTTCTTGTTGGACGTTAACAGCCTTTGTATACTGAGTGAAGAGGATGTCTCCAGCTCCGTTTCCAAAGAAGCGAACTCCTTCTCCAAGCAACCACTGGGTAGAAAGACCGGTTCGAGGACCAACCGCCCAAGAGTGAGTTTTGCTATAGTTGAGGAAATTGCTCAATCCCAGTCCTTTCGGTTGGCTGAAGGAGGCTGTGAGATTTTGACGGATCCACGCTCCTCGTCCTGCAAAGAACGGACGGAAGGTGAGCTTTGTTCCTACGTAATAACTTCTTGCGAGTTCCCAATCGAGGAAGTCCATGTGGAGTTTCCATTTCGATGTGCCTTGATAGAAAGACTCTCCGATTAAATCGATATTGGGTTTGAGTAAAAGAGGATAAAGAGATTTGTTGGGAGCATTCACTCCGTCGAGTGTTGTTGTTGTATCGTGAGAGCCACGGAACCATGTGTACTCAACAAATGTATCCCAACCATCGTGATCAAGATCTAATCCAAGACCTATTTTAAAACCAGACTTGTAATTGAAGTTCTGTTTTACAACGTCACCGTTGAGTGAGTAATTAGGATTTGAAGTATCGGAGACGATACCAAGTTCCATGTTCTCCTGGATCGGCTGCCAGTAAGTGTAGCTAGCGGATGCGTAGACATCCCAGCTACCACACACTTCTGTGCGGGCAGGAGCGGAGTAACCTGACATCATCGGCGCTGCTGGTGGATTGCATTTCGGTTCTGAAGAACACTTATTGGTCTGTGCAAAAGTAGAGGCGACCACTGCAAGTGACGCAACTACCCACGAACCAGTTTTTTCAAATAGACTCATTTTTCTCTCCATTTGTTTGGACTGTTTATTCCACGCAAGCGGACACCCTTTTGCGTGGGATTTTTTTAGTTCTCGGTTTGCATAGAGCAAATCCAATTCGTAAGGCCCATCCTAATTCTAATTTAAAATTTAAATCAATAGCTATTTTTCTTGAGGACGATTCTCTCTATGAAAAAAGGGAAAAAATGCAATTTTTTTGAGACTGATTTGCATGATTGGTTCGACTTCGGTACACTTTCGGGCATGCATTATCTCGACTTTGTACATTTTTTGAACGCACTCTCCGGAGAGGCCGGCCAAAAATGTACGAAGTCGAGATTATACCGGAAATGATTCAAAAGTCGGCTTTTTTCTCGCGTCAAAGCACAGAAAATCGTTTTGAACAAGGTGGGGGTTGTATGGTATATTTAGTGTTTCTCTTTTTTCTTTTTAGCGGCTGTGCGAAACAGCAACAGGGCGCTCCTTTGCAAGTAGCTCGTTTGAACATGCAAGCAGAGCCGATTTCTCTGGATCCTCGTAAAGCGAGAGATTTGGATAGTGGAGCAATTGTCAGGATGCTCTTTGAGGGATTGATGCGCGTTTCTCATGAAGGGAAATTAGAGCCTGCGGTTGCGGAAAGAATTGAAATTTCTGAGGATCGAACTCTCTACACTGTTTTTTTACGCCAAACAAAATGGTCCAATGGAGATCTTCTTACTGCAGATGATTTTGTCTCCTCTTGGAAAACAATTTTAGATCCCCAATTTGTAAGTGACACCGCTTACCATCTCTATCCGATTCTCGGTGCCAAAAAAGCAAAGCAAGGTCTCTTGTCTCTTGATGAAGTGGGATTGAAGGTATTTGATACCTACACATTTTCCATTCAACTCGAACAACCCACTCCCTACTTTCTCGATCTTTTGACAATGCCCCCCTTTTTCCCTGTTCATCGACAGATTGCAGCCTCTCATCCTCGTTGGTCGCTCGATCCCGCGTTACTTGTATCGAATGGTCCTTTTCAGATGAGCGAGTGGACTCATGCCGATCGGATTTTGCTAAAAAAAAATCAGATGTATTGGGAACAAAAAGAGACCCGTCTCGATGGAGTGGAATTGATCATTGCTTCTGCAGACACAGCTCTTCGTTGCTTTGAAGCCAAAGATCTCGATTGGATGGGCTCTCCCCTCTCTACGCTTCCCATTGATGCGATTCCCTCTCTTAAAAAAGAAAAAGCCTTGCAGACGGCTCCCTTTCTAGCGACGAGCTTTTGTCGATGCAATACAAGAGAAACGATCGGAGATCAACCAAATCTTCTCTCCTTGAAATCGTTTCGCAAAGCACTCTCCGTTTGTCTTGATCGAACCTCTCTTATCGAGCACGTTCTCAAAGGAGGGCAAAAAAGGGCCACCTCTTTAGTCCCTGAAGAGATGGGACTGCAAAGGGGCGGGTATTTTCAAGATCACGATCAAGAGGGAGCTAAACGCTTTCTTCAAGAGGCTCTTCGAGAAGCGGGAGATTCTCCCCTTTCTGTCAAATTGAGGTATTTCAATAACGAAAGAAATACCCTTATTGCTCAATGGCTTCAACAAGAGTGGGAACAAAAGCTCGGTCTTCGTATTGAAATGGAAGCTGTTGAGTCTAAAATCTTTTTCCAGAGGATCTCAAAAGGGGACTTCCAAATTGCAATTGGCTCTTGGACGGCGGATTTCAATGATCCGATTAATTTTTTGGAAGTGTTTAAGTATAAAGACAATGGAACGAATAATACAGGATGGGAAAAAACTGAATATATTGATCTTTTAACCAAGTCTCAGTTATGTACCGATGTAAGCGAGCGAGAAGCGCTTTTGCGGAAAGCGGAAGGGCTGTTGATGGAAGAAATGCCGATTTTGCCTCTTTACCAATTTGTTTTGAATTATGTGAAGAGCGATGCATTGACGGGCGTTTTTCTCTCTCCTGAGGGGTATCTTGATTTACGAAAGGCTTCGATTCATTAGTCTATTTCTTCCGGTGGTTCTTTTTGGAGGGGTTGATACAGGGACGATCCTTCTTTATAACGATTCTCCTTTTATTTTAACTGCGACGATACAAGCCTCTGACGGGACTTATTTAGGGGAGGTATCGATTCAGCCGAATCAGCAGAAAAACTTCACGACTAACCTCTCTCCTACTCTCTATACCCATCCAGGGAGTCCCGACGTGTCATTGACCCCTTATACAGTGATTTGGCAGTGTCCTTCAGAGGGTTACTATTCAATGTGCACGAAGGTGGCTCCGGGATCGTTGATCCGAGCCAACGATTGTGAGGGATATCGTTTTTGCAATCCTAAACAAAAGACAGAGCCGCCTCCGGCCTCTACGCTCAAAAAAAAGTCGTAATCTCGACTTTGTATATACTCGTTCCACTCCAAAGATGCTCAAAGCAAACCGATTTAAAGCTATCAAATTTCCAATAAAAAATTGGGGTCAATATTGAATTAATATTAACCTCAATTTTTTAACGAGTATATTTTTTGTCGGAATTCTTCTTTAGGGTTCGGGATCGGCAGGCGTTCCTTTGATATAAGAGACCTTGCGTAAGAAAACTCCATTCTCATCGTAAAGCGTGGCAATTCCGCTTCCATTGATGATGGACGAGATGGCATCAAGGGCATTTTTCTTATAGTATTGTCCCTTCATCAGCTTGTCCTCCTCGTACTCTTCAATGAGCATCAGCGAACCATCCCGGTACCAAGCAAGTGACGGGCCCATTTTTTGGTTATGGCAGAAGTCTCTTTGACTTTGCATCTGTCCCGTGGTGTACCACGTTTTAACAGAGCCGTGAATCAACCCTTCAGACCAATCGATAGAGATTTTGGTTAGCGGCTCCCCTTTATTCCCGTCTTGTCTTTCTTCGGGAAGAAAGAAAATTTTCTCTTCGCCGTTTTTT
>DAIDIZ010000044.1 GCA_027451585.1 Chlamydiota bacterium | reverse complement strand
GAAGAGTGGCAAAAGCTTGTAGTAGAGGAGCATTAGCGGCAAGATTAAATGTCATGTTGTCCTTAATGGTAATCAAAGGACAAACACAACACACTCAGAAATAATTACTTGTCAAGCTATTTATCATGCAATCGCCCTGGGCTTGCTTGGGCCATTTTGGAGTGGAACGAGTATATTACCGAAACAACCTGAAGGGTCGGCTTTTGAATCATTTCCGGTATAATTTTTTTCCATGGATCGCACCGCAAAGAGAAAATCGATGCCACCACAAAAGTTCTATGTGTTTTGAATGGGAAGATTCGACAAATTTTCTCCTTTACACAACAATGGAGAGAAAGGCAGAATTGATTCTTTATGCGTCTTCCAAAGCAAAGATCTATTTCGTTCGCCCCTTTTTGGGAAGATCTCAAAAACTATAAATTTTCTTTCTTGCGCGATGATGTGATGGCGGCCATTGCCGTTGCTTTGATGACCATTCCTCAATCGATCGCCTATTCTTTGTTAGCGGGACTGCCGCCCACGGCAGGTCTTTTTTCGGCTATTTTTGGGACGATTTTTACGGCTAGTTTCGGCTCTTCTCGGACTTTGGTTGCGGGGCCAAGTACGGGAACTGCGATTTTGATTCAAACGTCTGTGGCTGATGTCCTTAGTTCTTATTTTGAGAATGTCCCAGCTATCGAGCAGGAAGGGCTGATCAACATGATCTTGATGGAAATTGTTTTGGTCATTGGCTTGATCCAAATCGGAGCTGCTTTTTTCAATGTAAGTAAATTGCTTCAGTTTGTTGGAAGACCTGTGGTGTTGGGATATTTTGCCGGGATTACGGTTGCCATTGCGATTTCTCAGCTTTTTGCATTCACCGGGATTCCTTCTCCCGGCAATGATGAACCCTTATTATTCCAAGCGGGAGCTTTTTTTCTCCATCTACATGAATTTCAATGGACCACTTTGTTGGTCGGGGCATCGAGTTTAGCCCTCTTGATCGGGATGCGCCACTACTTTAAAAATTGGCCTCATGCGTTGATCATGCTGATCTTTGGCTCGCTTTTAGCAGATGCTCTCGTCTATTGGTCTATCGGCGAACCCGTAAGAATTTTGAGCCATTTCCAACTCCCTCAACAACCTTTCCCTGAATTCTCTTTCCCTGTTTTGCATCTGAAAATTCTCAATAAGATTTTTCCAGCAGCTGTCGCAATCGCTTTCTTAGGGATTCTCGAGGTTTTCTCGATCTCTCGTTCGTTCTCTCTTAAGACGGGCCAAAAGGTGCAGATCAATCAAGATATCTTTGGTTTGGGAGTGAGTAATACCCTTCTTTCCTCGATTGTGGGGGCGATGCCGAGCTCGGGCAGTGTCTCTCGAACGGCTCTCAATTTTCGCCTTCAATCCAAGACCCGTTTTGCAGCCATTTTCAGTGGTTTCGTTTCGGGGGGAATTGTTGTTTTTTGTTGGCCTCTCGTTGCCCATATTCCCTTGGCAACGCTTGCAGCTCTTTTGATCGCGAGCGTTCATACTCTTGTCGATGGGAAGGAAATTCGGCTGATCTTTCGAGCCACAAGAGAGGATGCGAGCGTCTTTTTCCTCACGTTTCTCGCTTGTCTCCTTTTCAGCTTGGATATCGCTTTCTACATCGGGATTGTAATCTCCATCGGAACTTACTTGAAGCGCTCTTCAACTCCTCATCTTGTCGAATATGCGTTCAATTCTAAAGGACGCCTGGTGATCGTCAATGTCCGCGATGATGTGCATCGAAAGGTGAGGATCATCGGTATCGGGGGAGAGCTTTATTTCGCTGCTGCCGATGTTTTCCAATCGGCGCTCCAGGAGGTAGCAGAAGATCCTCATGTGCAGGCGATTGTCCTCAGGCTCAATAATGTCCATCACATGGATGCTTCGATGTGTTTAGCTATCTTGCATCTCCATGATAGTTTAAGGGCTAAGGGACGCTATCTGGTCATCAGTGGCCTTACCGAAGAGGTGTGGCATGTATTTCATCGCGCAGGTCTTGTGAAAGCAATCGGATTTGATAATCTCTATTTTACCGATGAGAGCAATCCGCAATTCTCTACTTGGAAGGCGGCTCTGCGAGCACAGGATCTCATTCACCGCGCTTAGTACCACTTATCAGAAAAAAATCTGTAGTATATACTCGTTCCACTCCAAAATGACCCAAGCAAGCCGATTTAAAGCTATCAAATTTCCAATAAAAAATTGGGGTTAATATTAATTCAATATGGATCACAATCTTTTATTGGAAATTTGACAGTCTTAAATTCGGTTTTCTTGGGCATCTTTGGAGTGGAACGAGTATAGTATTTGTCGATTTCGGCAGGGTCGTATTTGAAGATCTTGCCGTTCTCTTCGATTTTCCGATAGACCCACTCTTCATTATTCTCTCGGAGCAATCGATCGCACCCCATCACAAATCCTTTGAGAAATCCGTATTTCCCCATCGCTTGTTTCATGTACTGGGAAGAAGAGGGGCGGTAATGGCTCCGCGGGCCGTCAACAGGGGAGATCACTTTCTGGTGAAAAAGAATCACAAGATTCGCCGCTTGCACGGCAAGACTAGATGAGACTTCTTGATCGGGCGGACTCTTTTTTCTCAGGTGAGCGTCTTTTCCCCACGGCTCAAAATATCCAGGACTTGCAAACAACACCAGGGGAATGAAAAGAAATCTAAAATTCATATTTCATCATCAATACGGGAAAAAGATTGTATTGGTTGAGCACATAAGAGGCTTTCTTTTCGTAAATTCTTTCGTTGTAGAACTTGGCTTCTTCTCCTGCCCCATAAATTCCTCCAAAATACCATCCTGACTCAAATCCAGCCGTGATGATTCCGGCGGCTGTATGTCCGTGCCGAAAAAACTGGACGGCTGCTGTAATGAAAAGACCGTTGAGTAAAAAGGCGGTGAAGGCTGACTTCCTCTGCCCGATGTAGAGGTAACCGGCTCCTGGAAGCATCGCATTGAGTAATTGGGCTGTTGGGACCGATTTTCTTTGGCTCTCATAATAGGTAAGCAGGTCGTCGAGATAGGAGGAGTGTTGGAATCCTTCCGCAAAGGTCCTGATCTCAGGGAGGTTCCCTTCTCTTAGCGCCCTTGAGAGTTTGAGCTTTTCTGCTGTATCAGGATACGATTTTTCCATCAGTTCATCGATCCTGTGTTGCTTTTCTGGACAATCCATTTCTCGGTAGCATTCGTATAGGACAAGAAGGAGATCGTGGTAGGCGGGAAAAGTTTTATCGACGCAAGCAAGATCGCTCTTGTCAAAGGCTTCGATGGCCTCATCATATCGCCCCCCCAAGTAGTAGCAAAGGAGAATGTCATATTGGATTTCAAGTCTTCTTTCTTTCTCTTCAGTTCCAAGAAGGATTTGGGCTCGTTTGAAGGTCGATACCGCTCGGTAAAGGTCTAACTCATCTGCAAAGTGGCGCGCGATTATGTACTCTTTTGCCCAGTCCGTATTCTTCTCCTCTGGATTTAAGGGGGGAAATGCGCTGGAGAGTTTCGCAAAGTGTTGCTCTTGGATCTGGTAGTTGATCCTCGGCTCAATCTTGTCAGGAACTCGGTAACATCCTGCCAAGAGCAAAAAAAAGGGAAAAATCCATCTAGAGGCAGTTGCAAAACTTAAGGGTAGGCGATTTTGGGAGTTGTTTTGACTGATCTTTGCAGTTGCTTCTTTATTCATCTTCAAGCGATTTGATCAGTTCCATCCCTTCATCGAATTGGCGGATGAGAAATGGAGTTCCTTGTTGGTCGCGGAAGGCATCTTCTTGGTCAGCTGTTACACGGCGAAGATCTTCAAGAGAGTTGATGATGTGGGGCCTTAAGAAGATGACGATATTTTGGTTATTCATCGTATTATTGTCTTTGGAAAACGCTGCCCCAATGAGAGGAAGCCCTCCTAGACACGGGATTCCTGAGGTCGACTTGACGTTCGAATTATTGACAAAACCGCTTAAAATCAGGAAGTTCTTATCGGGGACGTGCACCGTTGTTTCCATGGTCGTTTTACTGGTAACAATTCCATTTGCGGTTGTGTTGCTAAAATTGATCGCGTTGGGATTCCCTCGTAAATCGGTGAGAGTCTGGGATCGGTCGAGGCTAATATCGAGCGTCACAATGTCAGAATTGCCAAGAACCGGCGTGATCGTTAGGTTGAGCCCAATGTCGCGGTATTCAATATTTGAGGTCTGGACCGTATTGCTTCCGTTTGTGTTGACAAAAGATCCCACAAAGGGAACGTTGCTCCCTACGAAAATCGAAGAGGTTTTTCCATCTTGGGTGATGATTTTAGGAGTTAGGATGACGGAGGTCTCATCATCTGTTTGTAGGGCTGAAAGAAGCGATCCTAAACTTAAGAACGTCTGTCCATTGTGCTTGATCACTTGCCCAATGATCCCCAAATCAAATCCGCAATTGAATGGAATGTTATTTGTGAGAACCGGCATCGGATCTTGCGGTGTATAGTTATTGAGCTGATTGAGCACTTCTGGAATCGCACATGGCCCTCCTGTTGGAGGTGGGGTGATGTTGTTGAGGCTACCTTGAAACTTGTTTCTGTATTTGTACTTACCTCCCCACTCAAGTCCAAATTCAAGTGCATTCAAAAGGTTAGTCTCGATCACAAGCATTTCAATGAAAACTTGCTTGAGCGGAATGTCAAGGCTCTTGATCAGGTCTCTCAGCCGAGCAAGGGTGTCTTGGTCGCCGGAACAAAGCAAAGAGTTCGTGATCTGGATCCACTGAATGGAGTTAATGCAGTTCAGAAGGTTCTGATTTACAGTGGCTTGCGTTGTGATGAGGTCTTTTGCAATCTGTCGGAGAGCGGATTGGATTTCATCCCCTTTATGGAACTGAAGTTTATAGACAAGGAAATTGGTGTTATCGAGTCCTTGGATAGAGGGCTCGCTCGAGGTTTTGGGCATCGATCCAACGGGGATATTCGACGGCACATCAAATGAGGTAATGAGTTGCTTGATCTGATCGAGAGCTTTGGGAGTTCCTGTAAAGATGAGTGATTGGGTTTGTTCGACCCAGCGCATCGATTGGATAGCAGTGAAAAATTCAGGGTCGATCAAGCCGCTTATCTTGAGATTATCAGCGAAATCACTTGTGATCGTTTCGAGATCTGGACCGGTTAAGGAAATGGGTTTATAGGCAAAGAAATTGGTGGCAACCACGGGGCAATCATCGGGGCCGAGGCGAGGGCATTGGCCTTGGACATCGAATTGAGCGGTAAAAGCTTCTACTCTTTGAAGCGCCTCTTCTGCTCCGGTAAAAAGGATGGAGTTTGTTTCTTTGATGTATTTCGCACTTTGGAGCGCTCCGATGAATTCTTTATCGGCCGCACCCGATTTTCTTAAGTCGGAACTCATCGTCTTGATCGAGGCTAAGATCTGAGTTCCGTTTGCATGTTTTATTTTGTAAAGAAGAAACGAGATTTTTCCTAAGTGCTGGATCGGAGAAGTAGTTTGACCTTGGTTATCGATATCTTTGATCAAGATCTGCAGCTTTTGCAGCGCGTCGGGAGTTCCTGTAAAAAGAAGAGAGTTGGTCGCTTCGATATATTTGATCGATTCAATCGCAGTGAGAAGGTTGGGATCGGCCAGATCTGCTTTTTTAAAATTTGTCGAAACCTCTTTGAGCGATTTTTCCATCTGATTGGCCGAAACGTGTTGCGGCTTATACATCAAGAAATTGCTCTGGGCTGATTTACATGAGGCTCGAGGGTAGTCGTAGTCGGTCAACAACTGCTTTACTTCATCGACGATTTGAGGATCCCCCGTAATGAGAAACGAGTTAGTCTCTTTCACATGCCGGATATTTTCAATTGCATGGATCAGTCGACTATCTTTGACTCCAGAAGCTTTGAAACTCTTGACCAAGTTGTCAAGATCCTCTTCAATGACATCGGCTGAGGTGTGTTGGAGTTTATAAATGTAATAGTTAGGGCGAAGATTTTTCTTTTCTTCAACTCCTTCTCGATCGAGAGAAACGACCAATTCTTCCACTTTTTTGATCGCATCTGATTCGCCGGTAAACAAAAACGAATTATTTGTTTTGATCCATTTTAAACTTTGCAAGGCTTGAAGAAAAGAAGGCTCGGAGAACTTATTTTTTTTCAAATCATCGGTTACTTCTCGGATTGCGTTGAGAAGCGCCTCTTCTTTTTGGTATTTCGGTTTGTAGATGAAGAAGTTGCTTTGGCCCACTCTTGTGGAATCAGAGCCCTCGGACTTCATCGGAGTGTCCAAAGAGGCGAGAATCTCTTTGATTTTGCTCAAGGAATGAGAAGACCCCGAAAAGAAGATTGAATTGGTCTGAGGCACAAAGTGAGCTGTTTTGATCGTTTCGAGAAGATCCCCCTCAGGGACTCCAGAGCGGGCGATATTATCTGCGATTGAATGCAGACTCGAGATGATATCGGTTCCTGAGCGGTGCTCAATTTTATAGACAAATACATTTTCAGGAGAAATCTTTTTTTGCCCTTTTTCTTCCTGCTGCGGAGGGATATTGAGATCGTTCAAGATTTCCAATGCTTTATCAACGAGCTCCGGTGTTGAGACGATGAAGACACGATTAGCAAGGAGTTGGGGGACGATGAGGAACGGGTTGCCTTGTGTGAGAGGCGTCATGATTTGGGTTGCGATATCGATGATCGTCTCAATTCGTCCGTTGGTCACATCAAAACTTTTGATTTGGAGGGGCGCGTGAGGAGAATCGAGAATTTCAATAAGAGACGCCACTTTGTCGACATTGACCGTAACATCAGACAAGATGAGTTGTCTTGTTTCTGGCAGTGTCTCTAAGATCGCTTCAGATGAAATCATCGGACGAATCACAGCCGCAACCGAGTCGGGTTTTGCATATGCAATGCGGAAGATCCTTGTCACAATCGGAGAGTTCCCCTCCTGATTTTTTTCTGTGACAAGTTTGCCGATTTGCTTCACGTCGGGTGATCGATGAATGACCAGGTTATTGTCTTGTTCCAAGAGCATCAAACCGTGAATCCGGAGAACTTGAACGAGGGTGGCTAGCACATTTTCTGGTGTGATCGGTGCGTCAGAGACAACGGAGACTGTAAAATTGAGTTCGTCTTTATTATAAATAAAATTCGTATTGCAAATCTTGCTTGCAAAATGAATGTATTCAATGATTGAAACAGTGTTGTAATTGATCGTATATCCTTCTTTGATAGAAGAGCAGGCTTCTTCAGCAAAAGAAAAATGAGCAGAGAAGAGCCCGAAGAAGAATAGAATGGAGCGATAGATTCTTTTTTTATGTGTCATGAATTTGTAAACAAGGAGGATAAAAACCTCTCGCCAACCTGTCCTGAATCGTAAATCATAGAGGAATATTCGTGCAAGTGATACCGTTTTTTACGATGAGATGTCGACAGGACTTTTCCTGGAGACGATCGTTCAAGCAATTTTCGGCGCGGAGATGCCGGCAAAGAATGTACAAAGTCGAGATAAAGATTATTAGATTTCGATTAGTCGGATTCCGAGAGTTTCTCCTACTTCGATGAGTTCTCCTGTGCCAATTTTTTTTCCGTTCACAGCGAGATGGATTTTATTCTCTGCGTGAGGAGGGAGTTTGAGAACGTGACCGGGACTTAATTCCATTAGCTCGCCGAGCGTCATGCCGATCTGTCCGATTTCAATCTTAATCTGAAGAGGAATATCTCTCATTTTCTCTGCGTCTTGTTCTGAGGTGTCGAGATGCTCTAAAAATGTTTCTTCGTCCATGGGTGCCTCGGAGGTGTAGTGGTTAAGTGTGAGTTCTTTGTTTTTGAGATGAGTTTGAAAAAGGGGAATGTTACCGAGAATGAGGAGCGGCTCTTTTTGAAAGAGTGTATCAGGAATCAAAATGTCTCCCAATTCTAAATTTCCCCATTCTTGGGAGGAGAGTTCGATCGATCCAATTTGGATTTTGAGTGACAAGGGCAGTTTTAAAGAGAGTCTTCCAGGAGAGAAGGGGCGGGGGAATGCGGAAAAATGTTGGATCCAAGCGGTCTGAAAAGAAGAAGGGATGACCAATCTCCCTTGCAGGGTTATTTCTTCGATCTGGATCTCAATATCGAGGCAAAGCCCTTTTTCATGAGGAGGGGCTTCTTCATCATTCAATTGGATCGTCATCCCTTCAATTGGACCTTGCATCTGGGCTGCATAAAGAGCTTCGAGGAGCAGAAAACGGTAGTAACCCTCTTGAAGAGAGGACGAGGAGAATTCTCGTTTTTTTCCGCTTCCTGAGAGGAGCCGGCTTGTTAATTTCTCTACTTCGGTTTTGGCCATCATCCAATAAAGAGGTGATTCAAATGGAGCGATGGTGATGGGTTGTACGATCAGATGGGATCCTTGTCCTTTTTTCCACTCTTCAGCCTCTCTCCACTTTTGTCCTTTTAGTCGAACGGTACATTCTTCGATCCCGAGTTCTCTGCCGAGCTCAGAGGAAAAGAGTTCCCAAGGAAAGGGGGGAGAGTTCCCAAAAAGGGGAATCTCTTGTTTTTCTTCGAAGTAGGTGGATAGTCGATTCATCCAGGGTTGTTTATTCACCGATCTCCTCTTGGGTCTTTCATCTCATCTCCTCCAGATTCTCTTTTTCCTTCTCCCGATTCTTTTCTCCGAAATAGGGGGCGCTCGATGGCGTACTCGGTCGAGATTCTTCCAATTTGAAAATTAAAATTTCCGTTTTGAAAGGCTGTATAGAGGCTGGGGATGTTCTTTTCAAATACTTTTACCGATTGCTGATTGCCAATAAGACGAATATTGAGCGAATTAGGCGCTGTTGCATACTTTTCAATTGCAATCTTCATCCCAAAGAAGGGGGAATTGACAAAGGCTTTGGCGTTCAAGACGATCTCTGTTGTGAAAATCCCTGGTTTTTCAATGATCGTGTAGATCGATCCGACCATCTGAAAAAAGAGGGGGGAAATTTCGTGATTTAAGTGGGGGGTGGCATTTGTGATCGCGGTCTGGGCAGCTGAGAAAGCGGGAGGTGCGAGAGTGTGAAATTGGGAGGGGTCGATCTTCTCTTCGAGCGAAAGAGTTTTCGTGTTTTTCTCTCTTTCTCGATGTTCTTTTTCAAGGGATTTCACATCGGGAATGAGTCCCCCTTTTTCTTCTTGAACAAGTCCCAGTACCCCTTTCTTTTTTTCTCTTATCTCTGTTTGTTTTTTCTTTTCTTCTTCTACAGAGAGAATGGTTTTCCCAGGAGGCGCGTAAACAGAGGGGAATGCTTGAGTGGCTTGGGGTAGTTTTTTTTCTTTCTTTTCTGGAGCGTCTTTTTTTATCGGGGTTTTCTGATGGGAGGTCGTCGGTTCTGCTTTAGACCAGAATTGATGGCTGTGAGGAAGGGATGATTCTGGACGGCTTGTTTTTTGTCTTGAGGTTGTTTGATTTACGTGAGGAGGGGGCGTAGAAGAGGCGTCGGGAACGATGTTGTTTTGAAGATCCTCGAGAGGGGGCGCTGCTTTGAAAAAGGAACTTTCGTAAGGAGATGGGGCTTTTTCTTGTGTGGAGGTTTCGTCATCACTTTCCATGAATCGTTGAAAGGATCTTCTTCTCCGCTCATTTTCCGTTTCACTGACCCCTTGAATCTTTTCCACCTTTTCTACTTTTCGGTGCTCTACTGGATTGCTCGACTCTTTATTCGGATCTGTAGGAGATGTATCGCCAATTTTATTTACTGCCATCTTTCTGTTTCTTCCTCTCGCGCTTCACTCTCTCATGAGTGGCCGATCCTTGCTCATCATGTTCTACTTCTTCTTTTCGTTCAACTAGATAGGCTTCTTCTTTATTCCACTCTTTTTTATGGATTTCCATTTTCTCCAGATCTTTTTTCTTCTGAAATAGGTCATCGGTTGCTTTATCTACCTCTGTTTGTGCTTGGTCGACAACTTTTTGCTGTGCATCAACTTTTTTCTGGTGTTCCAGGAGCTTTTCTTCCACCGTTTTCAAATAGAATTTCATTTGCTGGATCTTATCGGTGGAGATTCCCTGATCAAGCCCCTCTCGCAATTGGGTGAGTTTGCTTTTCTTATGTTCCTGTACTTTGGTTTTCTCTTCGTTGAGATCATAGAGTCTTTCATACGCTTTTTCGAGAATCTCTTTTTTGATTTCGAGCGTTTTCACCGCTTGATCAAAGCGTTTTTGTTTGATCGAGATCACTTGTTCGAGAGGATATTTTTGCGGTTCTGCCATACTTTTAAAAATGCAAGGTGATTTCGAAGGTGCCTTCGTGCGATTGGTATTGAGAGCCGATTTCTCCGTGGTAGCTCAAGCTCCATTCGGGGTATTGTTTCTTTTCAGGGGTCAAAAGAACTCCGAATTCAGCGATTCCTAAATTTCCAGAAGACTTAAAGGTGTTCACGGTAAACTCTCCAGGAGAGTCAATCAAAAAGGCTGTGATTCTTCCTGTCTTAAGAGTTTTTTGGTAGGCGTAGCTCCCCTTTTGATTGAGGGAAACAGTCCCCCAAGGATAGGAAAAGGTTTCTTGGAGCCGGATCCCTGTTTCACTTCTCGCAAGAGAGGCTTTTCTCCCTTTCTGGTGGAAATTCAGGGGTGTATTGCCCGATTCAGAGGCCCCTTTTTCCCAAGAATGGACAAAGTCAGCGAGCGTGAAGAGGCTCGCTCCTAGCCATCCGGATACCATTCTCGCTCCAATCTCTACATGAGGAGTGAACATCCACCCTTCCGTTTTCATTCTGGCTTCTCCCTGGATATTGGAAAACGCAATGTTTCGGATATTATGGGCTTGGTAGTAACCTCCCCAAAAGGCGAAATTGGCATACCCGTGCTTCGCTGAAAAATCGCCGTAAAACCCTCCCACTCCTTGATTGAGGCGGGCTCTGCCAAATCCTTCGTTTTCGTGCAAGTTGGTATAAGCGTAAGCCGCAGCTAAGCCTAAAATCCGGGAGAAGGGAGCTGCTACTGAGCGGAAGTCGAGACCGAGGATTGCTCCTGTTGAACCGGCGTGAAAGGAGGGTGTTTGGTCTTGACTCTTTTCGCGGGAGTACTGGCCAAATCCGCCGAGCCAGATTCCCCCGAATCGCTCTCTTGGCTCTTTTTTCGAAGATGAGGCCGGGGGAGGTGGCGCTCGATAACGAGTTTTGTAGTAGTAGGGATATTCTGATTCGGCGTAAAGAGAGTCGAGATCGATTTCGTTGAGATAGGAGGCAAGGGAGGGCACTGCTTTTGCTTTCTGATTGCGAAATCGGATTTGGGTCATCCGGTCTGATAGAAGATTCCCAATGGCGATTTGGTTGATTTGCGCTGCAAATGTAAAAAAGGCGTTGCGAGTAGGGGCTGCCATTTCAAGAGCTTGGATGAGGGCATTTCCTGAGAGTAGCGCAAAAGGAAGTTGGGTGGGAAAAGGGGCATTTTGATTGAGATAATTAGCTAAAATTAAGTTATTCCCTGAAAGAGTGGTCGTCGAGATACGGGGAAGAGGCATCGCCACCCAAAGTGGTCCAGTAAAAGGGATTCCCGAAGCATTTGAGGTGGAGAGAACGCGTCCTGTTGCCACATCGATTGAGTAGATAGAGGCTCCAGCTCCGCCTCCCACGTAGGCGAATTGTCCATCCGGACTGATCGCAATTGGGTTGGATGAGGGGGCCCCAATACTCGGGACCGCAATTTTATTCGTTGCTGTATTTGTCTTTGGATCAATCAAGAAAACAGAGGAGCTTCCAGGATCCGCTACATAAACAAAGGAGCTGTCGGGACTAATCGCCACTCCGATAGGGGCACTAAAGGGGGTTCCCGTGAGATTGGTGACGAGCTGTGTCGCTGTGTTCGTTGCTGTATCTACATAAAAAACCTTGCCCGTTGTATCGGTGATGTAGCCAAAGGTCCCATCGAGACTAATAGCCACCCCGATCGGAGAGGAAAATGGGGTTCCCGTTATATTGTTTAAAATGGTCGCGGTATTGGTGGCTGTTTGGATGACATAGATATTGGGAGTTCCGACGTAGTTGGAGAGATAAGCAAAAGAGGAATCAGGAGAAATAGCGACAAGGGCGGGCGATGTAAAGGGGGTCCCTGCCGCTTGGGTGATAGCTGTAGAGGCCGTATTGCTCTTTACATCAATGTAATAGAGGGCCCCCGTGTTATCTGCCGCATAGGCAAATTGTCCGTTCGGACTGATCGCAACCCCGAGCAAATCTCCAAAGGGTCTTCCTGTTGTATTTTGCACCAGTCCCGTCGCTTGGTTTTTTGCTGTATCGATGTAGTAAATGGAGGAACTTAAGTTATCCATCATGTACCCAAAAGTCCGATCGGGACTTAACGCAATTCCTTGCGGACGTGAAAAAGGGACAGAGGTGCTATTGCCTATTGTTTGCACGGCTGTGTTAGTGACTGGGTCGATGAGGTAGAGTTGGCTTCCTGGAGGATCCGTGATATAAGTGGGCACGGGAGAGTAGGCTGCGAGAAGGGGGATGGAAAAGAAAGAGAGAGCCCATTTTTTCATTTTCAATTCGGTTTGTTTGGGCCATTTTGGAGTGGAATGGGTATATATCGGCGATATACCGGAAATGATTCAAAAGCCGACTTTTGCATCATTTCCGGTATAAGCCTCGAATCTCCGATCTTGCCAAATGCAATGTTAATTCGTATTACACCTTGCATATCTTGTTTTTTCTCTTGGATCCTGTCATGTAAAAAGAGATCTCAGTTGGCGCAGAGTCTCTTCAAATGTGGGTTTTTCATCGATTTGCTGTTTCAGAAATCGGTGGACTTTATCGATGTACTTCAAAGCAAAGTCGGCATTTTTATCAGAGCCCGCTTTATATTCTCCAATTTTGATCAGCAGTTCGTTTTTTTTGTAATTGGCCAGTACTTCTCTCAATTGGCCTGTGAGTTGCAGGTGGGATTTATCGATGATATGGGGAAGGATACGGCTTACCGAGGCGAGGACGTCGATGGCAGGGTAGTGGTGTTGACGGGCTAACTCTGCAGAGAGGACGATGTGACCATCTAAAATAGAACGGACTTCATCGGCAACCGGCTCGTTGAGATCGTCGCCAGCGACCAAAATCGTGTAAAAAGCGGTGATCGATCCTTTCTCTGAGTTACCTGAGCGCTCAAGGAGACGAGGAAGAACGGCAAATACCGAAGGGGTATATCCTGCACGCGCGGGGGGCTCTCCTGCTGCAAGTCCAATCTCGCGCAAGGCCCTTGCAAAGCGGGTCACTGAATCCATCATCAAGATGACCGATTTCCCTTGGTCGCGGAAATACTCAGCAATCGCAGTCCCCACATAAGCGGCGTTGATGCGCATCTGAGCTGCCTGATCCGAGGTGGAGACGATGATCACGGAACGTTTCATGCCAGCAGTTCCTAAGTCATTGATTAAGAACTCTCTAACCTCTCTCCCGCGCTCTCCGATGAGAGAGATTACGTTGATGTCTGCTACTGCATTGCGAGCGATCATGCCGAGAAGAGTCGATTTTCCCACCCCAGCTGCAGCGAAAATACCGATCCGCTGCCCTTTTCCGCAGGTCAAAACGCCGTCGATACAGCGAACGCCGACGGGCAGAGGCTCTTTGATCAACATCCGTTTAAGGGGATCAGGGGGGGGATTCATGACAGGAATCGTTTCATCGAGAATGAGAGGGCCGTGGGTATCTTCGTCAAGCGGCTGTCCTAGTCCATTGAGCACTCTACCGAGCAGGTTTTTTCCCACCTTGATGTGCATTGGCATCCGCATCGGGATCACTTCTGAAGAAGGGCCGATCCCTCGCATATCTCCGAGAGGAGAGAGAATAACCTCTTCTTTTGTAAAGCCGACCACTTCGGCTGCAAGCGGATCCCCCTCTCTTTTAATCAGGCACATCTCTCCCATTCTCACTTGAGGGATGACGGCCCGGATCAGCATCCCGACCACTTCGGTAATTCTTCCGTGAACCGTGGTCAGTTCTACCTCTTCGAGTTGGCTCATTAGCTTGTCAAAAGAGGGCTTTTCCATAAATTACAGCTGAATGTTCATGATTTGTTTGATCGACTCAATGACTTTTGCAAGCAGAGTGCTCGAATATTCAATTTCTTGCTGCGCTAAATTCATTTTCACCGTGATGGAGAGCATATCGCCAGCGTTGAGTTGCTGTCCTTTAGCCGCCATTTTTTTGAGCTGTTGTTGCACTCCAATGAGCTGGTCTTGTCCATCGTTGATGTAGCTCAAAAAACGATCGACAGGGCCTCCAAGGCTCGGCGCTTGCGAAACCTTTGGTTCTACCCCAACCTTTTCTCCTGCTTGCCGGATGTAATCGCGCGCTCCAGAGAGTTTGTTTTTGAGCAGGTGGGTTTGCGACCTCTTAAGGGAGAGATTGGGCGTTTTGAGCTGCTGTCCCACCTTCCCCAAGCTGTCTTGCATTGTTTTGGCTTGGACCAACATCGAGTCCATAGTGGGAGCCGTTGTCACAGTGGGTTTGGGAGCTGTGACTTGGAGAGGAGAGGAGGCGCTAGAGGCGCGCAAGTCGGTATCCCCTTTTTGACCACCCGATTCTCGCATGAGCGATGAAAAATCCTTGCCTGTTCCAGGAGATCCGACAGACTCCACCGCTTTACCAGGAGAGATCGGGGTATTTGGAGTGGTCATGGTTTTCTCTTTTCTGCAGGACCTGGTGTTGTTTTGACGAATCGATCGACAAAATCAAGAGCTGTACTGGCAAGCGTCTTGATCATTGGATCGCCTGATTTCGTCATTTCAGCGAGCACCTTTTCCCCTTTTGAAAGCTCGGTTGGCATGAGACTCATCGTAAGACCTAAAAAAGCCTTTGCCATCTCATTGCCTGGCTCTATGCGCAACACCTCTTCGAAACATTTAGAAGCCTCGATGAGTTCTAGTTTATGCAGGTGAAGATAGCCGAAGCCGACTTTAGGTAACGTATTCGTTGGTTTGAGCATCTCTGCTGCTCGAAACAGCTTGAGAGAAGCATCTTCATCGGCTTGATTTACCGCGATGAAACCTGTTTCGAGAAATAGGAGAAAATCTCCCTCATATTTTTTCCAGTCCATTTTTCCCTCTTAGTTAGTTCTTTGCGCTTGTACCGCGTGGTTGATGACCGAGTTGACCTGCGAGATCAAGTTGGAAATCGACTCGCCGATCTGAGTCACCTGGCTCATCTGGAATTGGATCAAGATGAACGATCCAGGGTTTGCTGTACTGATGTGTTCAGCAAGTCTTCGAACCTGTTTGACAAGTCCCGATTGGAGAGTTTTATAGGCAGAGATAAGAGAAGAAAATGAGAGAGTTACTCCCGGAAGTTTTGACATAACTGATCCTTATTTTGTCGCTTTTTTCAAGACTTTCTGCAGAGCTGTGTAACCGTTTAACAAGACATTGAGGCGATCAAAATCTTTTTCATCAGCGCCTGCGCGAAGCTGTTTTTTTGTGTCGTGGATTTTCGTTTCCACCTCATCTAGAATGCTTTTCGCTTTTAGAGGATTTGCTTTGATCTCTTTTTCGAGATCGAAGGCAAATTTTCCTCCTGCGTTTTTTTCTAAACCATACATGAGCTTTCCTTCATTTATTGGGGTACATAGTCGATTTTATATTTTACACCATCTTTTTCAAGAAGAATCGTATGTAGATCGATATTGGTAATTTCCATTCCTTGAAATAGGTCTCCGATTTCGTAGATTTTTCCATTTAAGACGACGTTGAATCCTTTGCCTTGAGTAAATGAAGCTCCACTGACCGCATACTGTCCCGAGAGATTGATGGCGGCAAGTTTGGAGCTTGTGGCGATTGCAAAATTTTGGACAGAGGTAATCGGACCTAATTTTTTGATTTGCTCTAGCAATTCTTTGAACTGTTTTTCATGTCTATGATCGTAGACACCAGAAAGGACGATACTACCTTGATTGAGTTGAAAGGAGACCGCTCCGAAGCCTTGAGAGAGGAGGAGGCTTTCGATTTCTGTGTTTAGAGTCTCATCCACTGCGACCCTGTTTTCTAATCGATCTTGATAGGGGAAGTTGAGAATTAAAAATTCATTGAGCTGACTTTTTTCTGCAGCTGTTTGCAAGAAGCCAGAGACAATGAATTTTCCGGGGGCGATCGTCCGAACAGTAATCCCTTTCCACAGACTATTGCTGCTGAAGAGATCGTTCATGATCTTCGAGACCCCTTCATCGATCACGACAGTATCTTCGACATCTAAGATAAACGGAATTTGGGAGAGGTGGTGGCGCATTTCTTGGTAATCGACAGAGTTGAGAACATGTCCCACTAAGAACAATTTGCCGCTCGTCGGATTAAACGAAAATTGGACATCGCTAAAACGAGAAGAGGAGAGCGCCTCTCGGATTTCCTCGACCGGATCTTTATGGACAATTTCGACCGTTTTCGATTTAAACAGAGAGAAAAACGAGAAGAAGGCGACGAGAAAGATCGCGACGATTGCTCCGCCTAAGACTAAGTATTTTGGTGGGAGCGGCTCTTTTTTCCAGTCTTTTTCAGGCAGTGGCTGAAGAGGCGCTACCTCTTTTTCCTCTTTAATGGGGGTGGAGAGAGGGGAATAGAGAGTTTCTTGAGGGGCCTCTCGATCGATCACTAGGAAGATCGTCGTCCCGATGGCAACGAGATCTTGAGGCGTAATCGTCTGTTTTTCAGCGATCACAATTCCATTGACCGCCGTTCCATTTTTCGATTGAAGGTCTTCGATCTGGAGAACGCCAGAATCAGAAACCTCCAAACGGGCATGCATTCTTGATACAGAGAGATCTTGGAAGATGATGTCGCAAGCAGAGTCTTTCCCGAGAGTATAGGAGTGTCCCTTTTCGATTCCGATTTCGGCACCAGCATTTGGGCCTGAGATGACCTTCAGCAAAAAGGGAGTCTCGTTGGGAGGTAAATGGAATGAGAGGTCATGCTCGCCCGTTGCCTCTTCAAAGATTGTGTCATAAGAAAGGCCGTCTTCTTTTTCCCCTGTTCCCTCATCGATGGAGCGGACCGCTTCTTCTAAAGAATCTTCTGAGCGATTATCCCGTTTGCTCTCGAATTCTTTGAAGACATCTTCGTAGGTTTGTTCTCTTTCTGGGATCTCTTGCAAAGAGAAGAGAAAAAGAGTTTCTCCGATGAGGAGATGGTCTCCTTCTTTGAGAAGAGAAGTTTCTTTGAGTTCTTCTCCGTTGAGGAGAATAGGATTGACGCGGCTCAAATTGGAGATGACAATTCCGTCCGAAGTTCTCTCTAATTTCGCGTGTTTACGAGAGACCGCACCATCATTAACAATGAGATCAGCCTCTTCTTGAGACCTACCTAAGATCCATGAGTTCCCTTGTTCTAAAGGGAGCACGAGCCCCTGTAGAGGACCCTCTTCAGCAATTAGATGAGCAGGCATTGAGCTAACTTAACCCCATATAACGGGGGATTTCTTCGCGCCAGTGGAGCACGTAATTGAGAAATCCCTCTAATTTTTCCCTTAAGATCATTTGATTGATCTCATAGGGCAAGCCGAGAGAAAGAGTCAAGGATTTCTCGTCTCGAGAAAGGCCGATACGAGCGCCTCCTGTACCCTGTCCCAAAAGATTGGCCCGCATGAGATAGACAAAGAGATCTTCTCTTTTGTTTAGCGGGCAATCCATGATTTGGGCAGAGAGACCAATTCCTGGGCTTAGATCTGCTATTTTCACTTCAAGTGAAGGGGCAACGCGCCATGTATAAAGAGAATCGACTCCTTTTTGAGGAGGAGAAATCGACAACTCTTGAGAAAGACGAATGAGGAACTTATCGAGCACAGTATGCGCACCCCCGTCCCCATTATTGGATCTTCAATTAAAAATAGCAAGAGGGAAAAAGAAACCTCCCCTTTAGGAGAAAGAAGGGGAGGTTGTGAAGAGATTTCTTTAAGCAACCATATTTGAGAAACCTGTGGCAATCTGTGACAGAACACCTTCGGTATCTTGCGATACAGTTTGCATCAAGTTCGAGACGTTCGACTGAACCGTTTTCAAAAGTTCGGCAAGTGCTTGGTTTTGCTGAGACAGCTTTGTTTCAGTTGCTTTAGTGAGGTCTCCAGCAGCTTGGCCGCCACCTGCAGCGGTATTCGAGAGAGTTTGGACAACTGTGTTGAGCAAATTCTTTATGCGGTCTCTTTTTTCTTCATGGTTTCCCTCGAGTTTGGAAAGGTGGGTTTTGAGAAGGTCCTTTCTTTGGGAAAGTTTCGTTTTTTCTCCTTCACTGAGGATCTTTTCAATAGCCATGTTGTTGATTGCTTTGTCTTCCTCCGTAGGATTTGCCAGATCGGAAAAGTCTGGATTTTCCTTGTCCATCCATTGAGTGATGCGTTGTTCAGCCTTAGAGATGCGATTTGCCTTAGCTTTTTGATCGGCTATTCTCTTCAAAGCCATTTTTTTGTCAGCTTCTATCTTGTTGATATTTGTATTGGCTTCGAGCTCTGTCTTTTGTGTGTTGGCTTGTGCCTCTTCTTTGAGTTTCTGGGCTGCTTTTTGTGCATTTTCTTCGATATTTTTTATTTCCTCGTCAGATGCTATGACTGGATCCTCGTTGTCTTCCAAAATCAAAGCCGCACCCATCCCTGGCGTTGTCCCTTCATCAAGAGATTTTTGCAATATTCTCGCCCCGGTCAATTGAGGGTCTTCTTTTATGCAAAATTTCACTGCTACGTGACCTAAGGCCTGGATGCCTAATAAACCGAGTTGTCCAAGTGCCGATCCTAAAGCTCCGTATCCTTCGTCTTTAATCGATTGCTTGTTTTCATTTGCTGATTGAATAGATGTATCGTATTCCTCTGAGATCAATCCCTTTTGCGTGGATGATCCCCCCATTGTTTTGGCTAAAGCCTGTTGGAGTTTGCAGAGCATCTCGATCACTTGGGTTCGATATTTGACCGTATCCAGAGCTATTTCGACTCCGTAAGCTGCTGCGACATTTAGTCCGAATCCTTCCGCAAATACACTGTTGTCCTTTTTCGGAGTTGTCATATAATTCATGTGAGTTCCCATAATATCTCCTTATACTGATCTTGCTTCTAATGCCCGAGAACCTGCTTCTACTGTATTCCAGATGTATTCGGGCATTTTAATGATGTTTTTTGATAATGCTTTAATTTCTTCCATAAGGGCACCTTCGGAGGTCGGCTCTTTCTCTGTAGTGAGATGTCTGATTTCTTCAAAGAAATTGAGGACCGCCTGGGCCTGCTGCTGCTGTATGGTGGCAGAGGCCTGATTTTTGTCGATGAAGAAGGTTTCGATGCCGACTCCTGCTTGAGAGACGGCGGAGCCTGTACTAAAAATAGTTCCAGCTCGGGTTGCCGCTTTATTGAGCGCAGTTCCTTCCTCACTCAAGAATTTCCCTGCAGCGCCTGTCCCTCCCATCATTGAGAGCGCCTCGATCAACCCCTCGACAAGGTTCAAGAAGATTTGAAGTCCTTCCCGAGCAGAGGAAGAGAGGTGTGAATTCCCGTATTTTGTTAAGAGGTCAATCGGCAGGTTGGTCGCTGCCATCGTGTACAATCCGCTGAAAATCGCTTTTTTGAGGTTTGTTTTTATCCCGTTTCGGATCGTTCCTTTTGCGGATTTTACAACCGAGGCTTCGCCTGCCTTAATGGCCTGATATTCTTTAGAGGCGAGCGCTTTCTCAAGAGACTTCTTAGCAATCCCTTCCATAGAATCTTGCAATACCTCTTTCGGAGGGGAGAACGCTTGCCAAAATTTGAAAGAAACAGTGGACGCTTGATAATTTTTCAGCACCGCGCTTTTTGCAGCAGTTCTTAACTCGTTTTTCACGCTCACCTCGAGGAAAGAAGAAAGCTGTTCAGTCATCTCTGGTGAGAGAGTTCCTTCTTGAGCCACTAAACGCTGAATTTCCTGTTTGACCTCGTTTTCGACGACTTCTTCGATGCTCTCTTCGATCGCTCTGGCAGATCCGGCTATCATTGCGAGGTCGGTGCCCATTCCAGCCCCGAGGGTAAGGATTGTCGAAATTCCCATCATCGTAGCAGACGCTCCTGCCTGAGAATGCATGGCATTTCCCAAATCATTTGTCAGCTTGCCCAAGACCCCTGTCACGCTCAATACAGTCATTGTAACCAAGGCAACCGCTGTTCCAATATTGCCTGTAAGAGCAAAAGCGATCGTGGCCGCAATTTCAACGCCGATGAGAATTTTATGGAAGATATTCATCGACTTGTTTTCTTTTGCAATTTCAGCAAAAGTTTGCGTCGCGTTATTGAGAGTTTGTAACTGCAGTTTTGCCGCTTCGATATTGGATTTTACAATCTTTTCTTTCCCTTTTGTACGGAGGTTGTCGGCTGTTTGGAGGAGGATCTCGAGATAGCTTAGAACCATCTGGAGGATTTTGATCAATTTTCCCTCTTTTGCTTGAGCCGAGAGGTTCGGGTCTGACATGATTTTCTTTACTTCTTCCATCAGAGAATCGATCTCTAAAACCGTTGTGCTAAATCCATTGTTTGTGTTGACTAAAGCTCCTACAGAAGAGAGATCGGCTTGGGCCGATTTGATAGCAGCCATTCTCTCTTCATCGATTCTTTTTTGTTTTTCGTGTTCATCAATAGCATAGGTTGGGCTGAAGAGGCTGCCTTCTAAGCCGACGATAGTTGTCTGTTCTTGTCCAGCCGCATTGTTGTAAGAGGAAAGAGAGTTGGTAAGGGCGGTTGCGATCGCTTGATAGGTCGAAGATTCTGATTGTTCTAATTCGATTATTTTGAGGCACGCATTTATTGTGTCAACGCCTCCCGTTGTTACCTCAGAGACTTTCTCATCGATCTTGATCTGTGCTTTGATCATTGAGACAAGTCCTTGGAACGTTTTGTCGAGGTCGCTTGCATCTAAATAGGTGGGCGAGGAGGAAAAAGAAACTGATGAAGAGGCTCCTTGAGCAAGCCCATTGAGAGCGCTAAGCAAAGAGGCAAGACCGGTGCTTCCATCGAGACTTTCGAGAGTGTTGGTGATCGATTGGAGCTGCTGCTTATCTTCGTTTAGCTTTTGTGACGCAGCGTCCACTGCATCAACCATCGATTGATCTGTCATGGTCTCTGTTACCGTCACAAAGTTACCATCACCACAGGGAGAATAGACCTGCTCTTTGTAGTGTTCTTTGGGTGTATCGGCATTGATAATGCCCGTCTGGGTTTTTATGTCATTTGTCAAATTGGTAAGTTGCCTCAGATCGGCGATTTCTTGGTTGTAGTTGTTGATGATCTGATCGACGGCGTTTTGTGCTGGTGTTTCCATATAATTTTCTTCCCTTAAGCTGAAATTTCTTGGATGGCCGAGCTGTAGCTACTGAACGCTTCCGCAATGGTAGAAACGGTATTGCTCAAAGGCCCCTGGTTATTTGTAAAAAATTGAGACAAGCGTCCTAGAGTAGAGATCCAATTTTCCCCTTTTTGCGTGTCGGCTTGCCCCTGGGCCTTCACTTCGCTGCTATATTCACTCACAAACGAGAGAAGAGCCTGTCCTGTTGAACCTTTATGAGCTGGGATCCAAGCCACAACAGCATTCAAGACATCAACCATGAAGGCTGAGGAGAAGATGGAAATATTTTTGTCTGTCAAATACTTTTGAGCCCAACTATGAATCCCTGTAACACCCTTGCCGGTATAGTTGTTATTTAGGACTTGCTGTTCTATCGCATAATTTGGATCATTCGGCCCATCAATCTTTTGTAGGTAGGTATATTGGAGTTCATTTTGCGCATCCGTAATATTGCTTGTCGCGCCAGAAAGAGCCCCTTGTGCGAACATTTGAGCGATCTGCATATCTTTCATCGCGTCGAATAGTTGACTTAGTGGTGATGACATAGTTTTTTCCTTATTTAAACATTTGTATTAATGAAGATGTGTTTGCAAAAATCCCGCACAACAGCTGAAGAAGTCCAAAAACGCCATCCGTATTGGTTTCTCTTTCAAGAGCCGATTGTTGGCTGTTGATTTCTCCATTTCTTTTCCCGATCGATTCGTCCATTTCTGTCGCAGCGATCTGTGTTTTTGTGGTCCATTCAGCCGCTTTTGCTGCGTCTTTTGAATTTCCCCTCCCCGCTAGCTCAGTGTAGCGAGAGCACTCTGCTTGGTCTGCCTCGACCTCGTTTGTCCACGCCATGACATTGGGAGCTGCGCTGCTTACCTGTACAAGGAGTGAAGTCACTATGTTCGCCACTCCATTTTGGGAGGCCTTCCCGAGAGAGGTAAGGCTAGATGCGAGAATAAAAGATCCGTCTGCCATAAATTCCCTTTTTATTGTGGGGTTTCGTTTTTAATCGCTGTTCGATCGGCTGTTAAGATGTCTTGTGCAAAAGAGCTTTCTGCAGAAACATCTGTTGTGATTTGAGTCTTTATCTGCTGAATTTCTGTTGTTACCTGCGCGGTTAAACTTCCTTCTGCCGTCGTCAATTCACTATTGGTGTTTGTAATCAGATCGTTGCCATTTTGAGCGGCCTCTGGTAAACCCCCAGTCCCTGTTTGGGAAAGCTCAGTAAACATTTGCCCAAACGAAGTGATTTGCGTAGTACTATCGGAGTTGAGCGAGAAATCGGGATTTGTGTTGATGGGGCCTGTGTAGTTTGCCTTTTGCATAAAGGACTCGGGAGTCACTCCTGGGTCAGTTCCCCCAATATCACTCCGTATTTTGGCAAAACCCTGTTCAAGAAAGTTGGCCGATTGAGATCCTCCGATTGCGTTACATACATTTTCTTGCCACGCCGACTGAGGAGCAAGGCCATCCCCGCCCCCGAGAATTTGCATCATATCATCAAGTGCTGATGTATAATGTTGTAGGCCTGTGGTCGTTCCTTTTTCATTTACGATCCCCTGCATATCATTCGTCAGCTGGGTTAAATCGGCCTGGATTTTTACTTTGCCCGCCTGTTTCCCCAACTGAGCCTGATTGTATTGATCAGCAGGTTGCGAGAGAAAGGAGATGAAGAGCATCAGGAGTGTCCACGGATTGCCTTTCGCTTCGGCTACAAGTTTCTTTATCGCGTTGCCTAAAGCAGCTTTAGCGTCGCTCGCCGTCTGTAGATCATTATTGTAAATCCCTGCATCTGTATATAGCGTCTTTAAATCAGTTTTGAATTGGTTGTAGGCTACATCAGTTATCTTAGCCATAATTATCCTCTCATTTTTGCGGCTTGTGCTGCTGTTTTAGGGTTCCTTGGAGACAGTGTCCCGTTTCCTTGAGTGAGATCGGGGAAGTTTTCTATCGATTGTTGGATCATTTCAGGCGAGATCCCATAAAGGGCTGTTACCTTCTCAAAAGAGCTCCACAATTTCTTCCTCGCGTCTTGCCAATCTTGACTCAAATGACCCCCTTCAGTTGTCTCTTGAATTTCTATAAATTCTTCAAGATCAGATATTAACGACTTTAGCTCGTCGGTAGTGGCTAGTGCCTTAGCTTCGGAAATGATCTGGTGGATGTTTTCTTTATTCATTTTTAATTAAACCTTTTTTGCCTCTACAACAATATTAACACATTCCGATTTATTAATCAAGTATATGTTTGTTGTTTGTTAATTTTATGTTAATTATGGTATAATAATTGTAGAGGTTATTATGGTAGCACCACTTGTCGTCAATGCAACATTAGTTCCTAAAGGTCCTTTTCGGGTTGTACTTAGGAAAGGTCTCTCTTCTCGTGAAATAGAGTTAGATCAAAGTCTTCACCAAAGAGTCTCTGATTGCGCACGCGGGATCTTTGATAATCTAAGGGGTCAGGGATGGACGGAGCTGCAGGCAAACCTTTCTACTCTTGTTGTGACAGGGAAAGATAAACAGGGAAAAGTGCGGGCTATTTCCATTCAAAAAGGGGGAATGAAAGAGATCGAGGTATTGCGAGAAGATGTGTTGGCTCAGTCTAAGCTTTCAAAAGAGATGGTGAAGGCTGTTCGGTCGGGGTTTTTTTCACAAGATAAGGGGTGGGTAGCTGTTTCTTGTGCCCGTTTACCGCATCTGAACCTCTCCCTCACTTCGAGGGAGAAAAAGGCAAAAGAGAAGATCAATAAAGAGATACAGACGTTGATTCAAAGGTTGGAAGAGCAAAAACAGGAGATCGAAAACCACAACAACACAGAGGTCGATCCGAAAAAAAAACGGGAGCTTACCCACAAAAAACAGATGATCGTTGGTTTGATCGAAGCGCTGAAAAAAGCTGACAGAGGTGCGATCGTGTGTGCCCTTCAACAGAACATCCCACCTAAAGATAAGACCCCTGATGCATTATCTGAGGCCGTCTACGCTAAGCTTAAGTTAAAGCGCTGGTGGTCTTCTGCTAAAGAA
This sequence comes from Chlamydiota bacterium, assembly GCA_027451585.1. GTDB lineage: Bacteria > Chlamydiota > Chlamydiia > Chlamydiales > SM23-39 > DAIDHZ01. Next base: position 36,828 of record DAIDIZ010000044.1, on the reverse strand, counting down.
GAGGATCTGAGGCGTATTGCAGAGGAACAGGTGGTTTTTCTCACCCTTTCTTCTGATGAAAAACGAGAAAGAAGAGATCTTCTTAAGGTGCGAGAGGATCTTTCTGTTTCGATTAGGGAACCGTCCATCGAAGAGCTCGTCGTTTCTTGGCTGAAGGCAGATGCGCCGGAATCTGTTTGTTTCGAACATTGTCCTTCCCGTTTTCAGCCCATTTTAAAAGAATATTGGACCGAAACCTTTTTCTCCCCAGAGTGGCAAGAAAAACGAGATAGAGAAGAGATAGGAAACATTTTTTTGGAGGCTTATCCGAAGATACTTGATGCCTTGGTATGTCAGGAGAAATTGCCAAAATTGGAGATTTCAGAGGATGTGTATAACAAAATTGAGCCAAAAGAAATGCGTGATGCATTGCTTGGATCATCATGGTGCACCGGCCTTGAATACACAGACTGTCTAAAGAAATGGGGAGCAGGGAAATCAGGAGAAGAGATTGCCCTCCATGGATTGAAAATTCTATCGGGAATATTAGAACATTCTTCTGAAGATACGCAGAATAACTTCTATGACGCACTTGCTCGTGCGATGATCCCGGATCTGATCGAAAATCTGAGTGAGGAAGTTTCTGCTCGCTGGGGTTCTGCTGCTCCAGAAAGATCGCAACAGCTTTTCGAGCTGGCAAAGAATATGGGTCGTGAGATCTTGTCCGCATACAGCAAGAGCGGAAAAATCTGATTTTTGATAGATCTCGACTTTGTACATTTTTTGCCGGAATCTCCGGAGAGTGCGTTCAAAAAATGTACAAAGTCGAGATAGATAGGATCGTTCGCTGAAGAAAACTCGGTCCTTCCAGGGCCGATATGAATCATAGCTCAAAAAACAGAATTGCAAAAAACGGTTCGCTGCCTTATACTCGTGACCTTTAACATGCGGGCGTAGCTCAGTGGTAGAGCATCACGTTGCCAACGTGAGGGTCGTGGGTTCGAATCTCATCGCCCGCTATCTGCTTTTCAATCTGGAGTGTTTCAAGTGCACATACCTCATCCATCTGATTCTCAAGAACTCATCGGCGACTCTGTCCGTGTGTTGGTTCAAAAAATCCCCCCCTGTCGTGTCGAACTTTCTGTCCAGGTGAACCCTTCTTTGATCCAAAAGGCCCGTAGCCAGGCGATCAAGTTGGTGACCAAGGAAGTGACTCTCCCCGGTTTTCGAAAGGGGAAGGCGCCGGGTGCTCTTGTTTTGCAAAAATTTCCTTATGATGTAGCCAAACAGCTCGAAAAAGAGCTGGCCGATCTCGCTTTTGTCGAGGCGCAGAAGGTGGCTAATGTCCCTGTTTTGAATCAAAATTCTCCGGTTTCCTTCGAGTTGCAGAAGCTTGATGATCAGGGAGCCTCCCTTCGCTACCGATTTGAGACCGATCCTGAGGTTCCTTCCGTTGACCCGGCTCTCTTCCATTTACAACCTGTTGAAAAGAAAGTGGTCGGAGAAAAAGAGGTTGAAGAGGCGATTCGGCAAATGGCCTTTTTCTTTGCTAAATGGGAATCGGTTGAGGATCGGGCCGTTGATTCGGGTGATTTTATCTTGATCAATCTCGATACAATCGAGGAAGAAAAGGTCGAAAGAGTGTTCCATGAGGTCCGCTTTGAAGTGAATCCAGAGAGGATGGCTAAATGGATGCGCGATCTTGTGCTGAATGCCAGGGTAGGCGATGTCGTCGAGGGAATGAGTGCGCCAGATGAGGATGCTTCCGAAGAAGAGAAAAAGGAATTCCTACCGAAGAAGGTTCGGGTCTCTATCGTCAAAGTGGAAAAAGCCTTTTTACCCCCGATAGATGACGAGTTTGCAAAGAAAGTGGGCGCCCCAAACGTGGCCGCTATGCACGAACTTGTGAAAGGCTCTCTTGCCAAACAGGTGGAAGATAAAGCGAAAAAAGATCTCGAAGAACAGGTCAATCATTTCCTTGTCACTCAGTATGTATTTGATATCCCCCGCTCTTTAGTTGAAGCCGAGTGGAAACACCGTTATGAAGAAATGTCTAAGCGACAAGACTTTATGAACGGTTCGGAAAATGAGAAAAAACAGCCGAAAGAGAGGATTTTCCAAGATGCGGAACGGTCCATTCGCCTCTTTTATCTTTCAAGAGAGATTGTAAAAGATGCAAAATTGACCATCTCTAATGAAGAGATCTTGGATTCTGCCCTGGAAAAGCGGGAGCTAACCCATTTTGGACGAGGTGCTCAAGCGGGAGAAATAACAAGAGAGGAGTACGCTCTAGCTCTTTCAACGCTCCTCTTGCAAAAAGCGCAGTCTTGGATTCTCTCTCAAAAGACTTGACTACAGAGAGGAAAATTCGATACCTTTACGAAGGAGTCTGTTGCTCTCTTATGAGGGAGCAATAGGTTAGAAGGAGGCCTTTTTTCTTATGTCCCTAACCCCCTATGTGATTGAAGATACTGGACGCGGCGAGCGTTCGATGGATATTTACTCTCGTCTTCTCAAAGACCGCATCATTTTTATCGGAACCGATATTACCGATCAGGTGGCCAATGTGGTTGTAGCCCAGCTTCTCTTTTTAAAGATGGAAGATCCGAAAAAGGACATCAATCTCTACATCAATTCTGCGGGAGGGCATATCACCGCCGGGCTTGCCATTCTCGATACGATGTTGTTCCTTGGTTGTGATATCAATACCTACTGCATAGGACAAGCGGCCTCAATGGCGGCGCTTCTCCTTGCCGCTGGAACTAAGGGGAAGCGGTTTGCTCTCCCTCACAGCAGAATCATGATTCACCAACCCTACGGTGGTGTAATGGGGACTTCTGAAGATATCTCCTTGCAAGCCAAAGAGATTCTCGAGCTCAAGAGAATTACAGCGAGCCTGATGTCTCGTTTTACGGGGCAGCCTCTGGAGAAAATTTATGAAGATTCCGAGAGGGATTTTCATATGGATCCTGAGGGGGCCTTGAACTACGGAATTGTCGATCAGATTGCAAGACCCCCCACTTCCACGGGACCCTCTTCTCCTGCCCCCAAAACCCCTGAATTACAGGCGATGACCTAAGATGAGTAAGAAAACAGAACTCCCCAGTTGCTCTTTTTGTGGAAGAACAGAAGATACCGTAGATAAGCTCATTTCTGGGCCGAGCGCTTACATCTGTGACAAATGCGTTGGTCTTTGTGTCGATATTGTGCAGAAAAAGCCGGTCTCTTATGAGATGAAGCTATTGAAGCCCAAAGAGATCAAGGCTCATTTTGACGAGTACATCATTGGGCAAGAGGCGGCGAAGAGGACCATTGCGGTGGCCGTTTACAACCACTACAAAAGGATTCGGTCTCTCTCCAAGCAATCCGATGTGGAGTACAGCAAATCAAACGTCATGTTGATTGGGCCCACGGGTTCTGGCAAGACTCTTCTCGCCCGAACGCTTGCGACGATTCTCGATGTGCCCTTTGCCATCTCTGATGCGACGACTCTCACAGAGGCTGGTTACGTAGGGGAAGATGTGGAGAACATCATCTTGCGCCTTCTTCAAGCGGCCGATTACGATGTCGCCAAAGCCGAGCACGGGATTATTTACGTCGATGAGATTGATAAGATTCGAAAAACCACCTCTAACGTATCGATCACCCGCGACGTATCGGGCGAAGGGGTACAACAGGCGCTCTTGAAGATCGTCGAAGGGACTGTAGCGAACGTCCCTCCTAAAGGGGGAAGAAAGCACCCCAATCAAGAGTACATCAAGGTCAATACCCAGAACATCCTCTTCATCGTAGGCGGAGCGTTTGTCCATCTCGATAAAATGATTGCTAAACGCCTTGGAAAGAGTACGATCGGATTTGACGCGGCGACCAAGCGCTCTCTGGATGCCCAAGATACCAATTTCCTCCTTTCCAAAGTGGAGTCAGAAGACTTGGTGAGCTTTGGGATGATCCCCGAGTTTGTGGGCCGTTTCAATAGCATCGCCAACTGCAATGAACTGACGACCCAAGATCTCGTGGAAATCCTTGTCCGCCCCAAAAACGCAGTCATCAAGCAATACGTGGCCATGTTTGCTGAGGAGAATGTGAAGCTCGATTTCACCGAAGAGGCCCTCCTTGCGATGGCCAAAAAGGCGAAAGAGACAGGCACAGGAGCAAGAGCTCTCCGGATGATTGTGGAAGGGATTTTGCGCGACCTCATGTTTGAGATTCCTTCTGATCCAACGATCAAAGAGGTGATTGTAGATCATCAAGCGGTTGAAGGGAGCAAACCTCCTAAAGTGATCCATAGTCGTTCAGCATAAACGGATAAGGGCCTCTTTTTGAATCGGATCTGCCAAGCTCGCTGCTGCATAGAGAGGTCTTGAATCAACCCTATTGATTAAAGAGTAGTTCAGACAAGAAAACCGGATCCCAGAGGTTGATTTCGGGTGTGTTTCCAAAAAGAGGTGAAGGCTCCTCAACCTATTTCCGTGTCCACTTTTCACTTCAATCGGAAGGATTTTTCCGTCTCTTTGAATGAGATAATCGACTTTCTTTTCCAGAAATGGAGTTCAGCATTCGCCATGAATTTCTCGATAGGAAAAACCTTTGCCGACAAGATGAGGAATCTGCCGAAACAACAATTCCAGATACTTCACCTGAGCCTTTCTCGCATACTTTTCAAAATTAAGTTCGACAAAGGAATTAAAACTGCCCCCCCCAATCGCCTGACAGCATAAGTTTTCCCCACCTGCCTAGCTCCTCGCAAAAGAAGAGGTTTTCGGAAAGGATCCACTCTCCAGAGGTCGAGATGGAAGTCTATGATTCTCTTGAACATGGCTATTTTCCAAGGTGTAAATGGGTGGTTTTTGGTTGTTTTACAACCCAAATATGTCGTACTTTTGGCTAAATTCCAAGGTAAAATTGCTCTCCGGCACGATTCCTATCCATAACCATCCCCGGTAGGGAACTTCCACGCTGTTGAATCATTTCGGATATCGTCGTTACAGTTTTGTGCTGAGAGCTTCCGTCACATGTTTTTCTAAAAGAGAAGGATGCTGCATTTTTTTGGGCATTAAAAAGGTGTGGGTTTTTGTCTCTTTGCCCATCTGCTTTTCTGCCGTGATCGAAAGGGTTCCAAATTTGAGAGAGATGATCCCTTTTTCTGCGGCAAAGACGCGGATCCGGGAAAGGTGGTAGAGGAAGACGACCGGTTCGGGCCAGGGGCCAAACCGATCTTCAATTTCGGCAAAGAGATCGTCGACAGCTTCCAGAGTGCCCACTTCTCCGAGTCGGTAGTAGAGTTCCATCCGAATGGAAACATCGGAGATGTAGTTGCCAGGAAAGTAGGCTGAAAAGGAAAACTCCATTTTGGTCTCGTAGAAGGAGATCGGTTTTTTGTGTTTGAGGGCGTCAATTGCTTTTTTGAGGAGTTTGCAATAAAGATGAAAGCCGATTGCTGAGACTTGTCCTGATTGTTGTACGCCGAGAATATCTCCGGCGCCTCGGATCTCGAGATCGCGCATAGCCACTTTCATCCCTCCTCCGTAGCCGCTTGATTCGGCAAGGGCGGAGAGTCGTTTTTGGGCAACTTCCGTCAGTCGCACATGTCTCGGGATAAGGAAGTAGGCGTAGGCGGCTCGGTTCCATCTACCGACGCGCCCTCGGAGTTGGTAGAGGTCGGCCAGGCCATAGGTGTCAGCCCTGTCGATCAAAATGGTATTGGCGTTGGGTACGTCGATCCCGTTTTCAATAATGGTGGTGGCAAAGAGGAGATCGAGCCCTCCTTCTTTGAACCGGTGAAAAATGGAATCGATTTCATCGGAATCCATTTGTCCGTGGACGACGGCGACTCTTGCCTGAGGAACGAGTTTTTGGATCTCTTCTGCTCTCCCGTAGATGGTCTCGACTCGGTTGTGGATATAAAATGCTTGACCGCCTCTCGAAAATTCGCGCATGAGGGCGTTTTGGATGAGGCTGTGCTCGGTCTCGGCGATGATCGTTTTGATCGGGAGGCGGTCTTGGGGTGGGGTATGGATCACCGACATTTCGCGCGCATGGATGAGCGACATGTAGAGAGTTCTCGGGATGGGAGTGGCAGATAGGGTGAGGCAGTCGACCCCCGTTTTGAGCTTTTTGAGGTGTTCTTTGGAGCGGACCCCAAATCGCTGTTCTTCATCGATGATGATGAGCCCTAAATCTTTGAATTTCACGTCTTGAGAAAGGAGGCGATGGGTCCCAATCAAGACATCCACTTGCCCAAGGTAAACTTTTTCGAGGGTCTCTTTGGATTGTTTGGCCGTTCGGAAGCGCGACACAACGTCCACTTTGATCGGAAAGGGGGCCATCCTCTGGGAAAAGGTGTCGAAGTGTTGCATCGCTAAGACGGTGGTGGGAACAAGGACTGCGACTTGTTTCCCTCCGTCGACCACCGCTTTGCAAGCGGCCCGCATAGCTACTTCCGTTTTCCCGTATCCGACGTCGCCGCAGATGAGCCGATCCATCGGTTTTTCGGAGCGCATGTCTTCTTTAATGGCTCGGATCGAGAGGAGCTGATCTTCGGTTTCGATGTAGGGAAAATCTTTTTCAAATTGCTCCATCAGAGGCCCATCCGGCGGATAGATGAATCCTCCTCGGAAGACCCTTTCGGCTTGTGCTTGGAGAAGATCGTGCGCATAGCCTACAATTTGGCTTGTCGCATGGTCGCGCACCTTTTGCCACCGCTTGGTCCCAAGCTCACTTAACGGGGGCCTCTCTTCTTTGGCCCCGATGTAGCGAGAGACGAGATGGCTTTGGGAGAGTGGGACGAAGAGTTTGCTTTGCCCGGCGTACTCGAGGATCAGGAATTCAGTTTCGACGCCCAGGTGGTTTTTTTGCTTTTCTAGCCCCAGATACTTGCCGATTCCGCTGTGGAAGTGGACGACTAGATCGCCTGCTTGGAGATGGTGAAATTCAGAAGGAGGTGTGTGGTGAGAACTTCTCCATTTTTGTCGCCTGATGGGAGCTTTCCCCGAAACATCGGCATAAGAGAGCAGAGCAAAGGATCCATCTTCAATCACAAATCCGCCACTCAGGGAGCCGATCTGAAAGGGGGCGGTGGTGAGCTCTGCGTGTTTCTTTTTCATCTCCTCATGGTCGGTCTCATTGGGGGCGACGCACAGAACAGAAGGGGGAAGCTCTTCACCGATTTTCCGAAAGGGATGGAAGAAGCGCTCCGCTTCAAATGTTTGGTTGAGAAGGGCAAACGAGATCGACTGAAAAAGAGGTGAGGTGCCCCGTTTGTGTTTTTTTGCAGAGAATTGTTCGATTGATTCATTCGAGCAAAAAAGGTGGCCTCTGAATTTTGCAAGCTTCTCTCCAAAAGAGGCGAAGAAAGGCGATTTTGCCCCAGGCATTTCTTTTAAAGAGACATAAGCATCTTCAATCGAGAGGAGATCATCCCAGAAAAGGATCGGCTCTTCTAAAAAATCTTCAATCCCCAGAAGTGAACTTTCTTTTTGCAAAAGGGGGAGTTCTTGTGCGGGGGAGAGAAAAAGTCTGTCTACCTTCTGATTTGATTTTTGGCCGATCGGATCAAAGGTGCGAATCGCATCGATCTCATCATCAAAAAAATCGACCCGGTAGGGGTCGGTAGCAGATGCAGGGAATAGATCGACGATGCCTCCACGCAAGGCAAATTGTCCCTTGTCAGAGACAATCGCTTCTCTTTTATAACCAAGGGACAAAAGCAAAGAGGGGATCTCTTGGAAGGCGATTTTCGTTCCGATTTTCCACTCGATGCAATAAGAGGAAAGGCTCTTTTTGGAGAGGACTTTTTGCAAAAAGGAGGGCAGTGGACAGAGGACAATAGAAGGCCCTTTTCTTTTGGCTAAGGTATAAAGCGCTTCAAACCGTTTTCCTAAGATATCACAACTCGGCTGAATCTCTTCTCCCGGGAGTGTTTCCCATGCGGGAAATTCAAGAGTAAGAGAAGGGGCGAAATAGGCAAGGTCATGGAAGAGACGGTCCTCTCGAACGCCTCCTGTCAAAAGGAGAATTGATCGCCCACACGCCCTTACGATTTCTGTCGCAAGATAGGCTTTTGCCGATCCCCAGAGCCCCTCCAATACAAGGGAGTGGGACTTCTCTTTGATTTTTTCTAGCAGGACCGAAAGAGAAGGGGACGAGACCGGTTTCATTGGATCGCTGAGACCACCGCTTTGTGAATGGATGCGATGGCATTTTTCAGTCCCTTAGGTTCCTTGCCTCCCGCCTGCGCCAGATTCGGCCGGCCTCCACCCCCTCCTTGGATGAGGGAAGCCACCTCTTTGATGAGTGTTTGGGCATGGAGATTTTTCGCTACGAGATCAGAAGAAATGGCAACGGTGAGTTGACATTTATCTCCGAAATTGACTCCCAAGGCCACCACACCCGAGGAAAGGTGTTTCATTAAATCTTCTGCAAAGGGGACAATTTCCTCTGCGCTAAGAGAGACTTCAGTCCCTACAAAGAAGGAAGCCCCGACGGCTTCTTTTGTTTTCAGGCAGTTTTTTAGGAACCCTTCAAGTTCCTGTTTTCGATATCCTTTCAGTTTTTGGAAAAGTTCTTCGTTTTCCTTCAAAAGCGACTGAACTCTCTCAAATGCCCCTTGCGGAGTGGTTTTGAGCTCTTTCCCGATCATTTGGAGGAGATCTTCCTCTTCTTGTACAAACGTTTCAGCCTCTTTTCCTGTCACAGCTTCAATTCGGCGACACCCGGCGGCGATGCTACTTTCCTTCACAATCTTGAAAAAGCCAATCGTCCCGACTCGCGACGTATGAGTACCTCCGCAGAGTTCTTTCGAAAAAGAGATGTCGACGACTCGCACCTGAGATCCATATTTCTCTCCGAAGAATTGCTTGATGTCGCTCCGCTTTTGCGCTTCCTCGTAGTTCAGCGAGTAGATTTCAACTTTTTGATCTGTCCGGATTTTTTGGTTTACTCTCTCCTCAATTGATCTCAACTCTCTCGCCGTGATTGACTTATGGTGATTAAAATCAAATCGGAGGCGATTTTGTTCGACTAGAGAGCCTGCTTGTTTCACATGAGGCCCCAATTCTTCGACCAAGGCTAAATGAAGAAGGTGGGTAGCCGTGTGGTTATTTTCGATCCCTTGGCGCCGTTCCTGATCGATCCTTGCATGAACGGAGCTTCCCTTTTTGAAGCTGCCCTGTTTCATGACCCCTGTGTGGGCGATCACTCCTGGATAAGGTGAGGACGTGTCGTCAACTGTGAAGAGATGTTCTCCTCTGCTGATTTCTCCAGAATCACCCACCTGTCCGCCCATCTCGGCATAGAAAGGGGTTCGATCAAGGATGAGAATCCCCTCTTGGCCTGCTTCAAGAGAGTCGACAAAACGGCCTTGCAACACAATTGCGACAATTTTCGCATCGAGAGAGGAACAAGTATATCCCTCAAAAATGGAAGCAGGGTGTACCTTCATGAATTCTTCGAAGAAATGAGGAGAAAAAGTTTGAGCTACTTTTTTTTGCGCTTTCCTCGACTTTTCCTTTGCTTCTTCTTCGAGAACGTGGAAGCGAGACAGATCAACGTGGAGATGTTCATCCTTGGCAATCAACTCAATCTCTTCGAGGGGGAAGCCATACGTGTCCTTGAGTTTGAATGCATCATCGCCTGAGATCTTTTGTCCCGTTTTGCGAGAAAGATCAATCACTTGGTGAAGGATATTCCCCCCTTTGAGGAGAGTTCGGATAAAGCCCTCTTCCTCGAGAGTCAAGATTTCAGCGATCCGATTTTGCCCCTCTTTTAGCTCGGGGAAATCCTCGCCCATCAATGAAACGAGGCGAGGGAGGACATCTGCCAAAAAGGGCCGTTGCAATCCCAGCGTTCGCCCATAGCGGACAGCTCTCCGCAAGATCTTGCGGAGCACATACCCCCGATCGGTGTTGCTCGGCATCACGCCGTCCGCAATCGCAAACGAAAGGCTGCGGATGTGATCGGCGATCACATGGAAAGCGGGGGCGAGGGAGAGATCCTCTTTCACATATTTTTTGTGAGAAATTCGTGCGACCTCTGCAATAAGAGAGTAGAGGATATCGGTTTGGAACACCGAATCGACTCCCATTTTGAGGGAGACCACCCGTTCGAGACCCGCCCCCGTGTCAATCGATTGCTTAGGAAGAGGAACCATTTTCCCAGCTCCACCTCGTTCGAATTGCATGAAGACCAAATTCCAAAACTCGAGGAACCTCTCTCCTGAGAGATCGTCCTTGGGATGTTCCGCCTTTCCATAGATTTCCCCCCTGTCAAAGAGGAGTTCTGAGCAAGGACCACAAGGTCCTGTGTCGCCCATCGCCCAAAAGTTCTCCTTTTCTCCAAACCGGACAATTCTTTTTGATGGGATGTGTTTTTCCCAAAGAGCGAAAGCCTCATCATCGTCTTTATAGACCGAGACCCAAATTTTCTCTTCCGGGAATTCAAAAATTTTCGTTGAGACCTCCCAGGCAAACGCGATTGCCTCTTTTTTGAAATAATCGCCAAAGGAGAAATTGCCCAGCATTTCGAAGAATGTGAGGTGACGGGAGGTGTGGCCCACATTATCGAGGTCATTGTGTTTGCCCCCGACTCGGATACACTTTTGGGTTGTGGTCGCTCGCGTGTAATCTCTTTTCGATTTACCCAAGAAAACGTCTTTGAATTGGTTCATTCCCGCATTGATGAAGAGAAGGGTAGGATCATCATGAGGAATCACGGGGGAAGAGGGGATGATCGCATGCCCTTGGGAATGAAAATAATGGAGAAAAGCGCGTCGGATTTTTTGTGAAAGCATAAGGCCTCTTTGGGGGGGTCAGAAGAGGAAAATTGTCTCACACTCGAAAAGAAAAAGTCAACGGTGGGAGGCCAAGCGTATCAATTCACCAATTAAAGTTACCTTAAGAAAACCGAGTTTAAAGCGTCAAATTTTTACTGGGAATTTGACGCTTCAAATTCGGTTTTCTTAAGGTAACTTTAGACTCGAGCGAGTAAATAGTGCTTGCGATCTTTGTTAGGAAATGGGTCCGAAGAAACGCGATGAGATTGTCTGGAGAGCAATCCCCGGTATCGCCCCATCAGTTGGCGCTTCTGGTCCGAATCTGCTCTGAAAAATCCTCGGTGCCGCCTCTCCAGTTGGCGCTTCTGGTCCGAATTCGCTTTGAAAAATCCTCTTAATTACAGAAATGACCACGAATCCGCTAATCATACCCAAGCTAGCTCCGAAAGCGTAGGCGAAGCCTGTAGTAAGGCAGTCTAAGAATGAAGGTTTTAGCTGTTCTGTAGGGAAGAGTTTAAGTGTACCCACTAAAGCCACTTTATCGAAATCCACACTGAGGACTTGATCCTTTTGTGTTGGAAAGGGGCGTGAAAATGATGTTGGATGGGGTCTAAAAGGCGGGGATGGGACTTGTGGTGAACTCGCGTTGGAAGTCATTCTTTCTCTTTGGAAGGAATTTAAAAGGGGAGTATTGCATTTGTGGGGTTTTTTTTCAATAGAAAGGTGGGTTGCAAAACCGGTTCAAAGTAGAGTTACCGGAAATGATGCAAAAATCGACTTTTGAATCATTTCCGGCCTAATTTTTAGAGACTGCTTAAAAATGAACAGACCGACTTTGCTGTATAATCGAGATGTTCATCGGTATGGGCGCTTGAGACAAACCACGCTTCCTGTGATGAGGGGGGAATGTAAATACCCCTGTCAAAGAGATACGAAAACAATTCACGAAATCTCTTTTTATTGAGCGAGACGAGATCTTCTTTCGATTTGACTTGAGATAAGCCAAAGAAAATAGAAAACATCGATCCACATTCTTGGAGGCATCCGCCAGATACTTGGACGGCTTCTCGGATGGGGTTGAGGAGTCGATCTGTTTTCTTTTGCAAGGTTTCGTAGAAATGGGGCGCTTCCAATTGCAAAAGGGTTTCTAATCCTGCTCGCATAGCAACTGGGTTTCCAGAGAGGGTTCCTGCCTGGTACACTTGCCCAAGAGGGGCGAGATAGTCCATGATTTTGGCTTTCCCTGCAACCGCTGCGACCGGAAATCCCCCCCCGATGATTTTTCCAAAGCAGGTGAGGTCGGGATCGACCGGGTAGAGTCCTTGCGCTCCCTTTGGTCCCACACGAAAGCCGGTGATCACTTCATCAAAAATCAAGAGAGCCCCTGCTTTAGTGGTCTCTTCCCGAAGCATCTCCAGAAAACCTCTATCAGGAAGAACGGTCCCCATGTTCCCCGCTATCGGCTCTAGAATGATCGCAGCGACCTCTTTAGAAAGCGGTGTTTTGAAGAAGCTTCGGATCTTTTCGAAATCGTTGAATGGAAAGCAAAGGGTGTCTTGGACGATATGAGCATGGACCCCTTTCGAGGTGGCTGTTGAATTGAGGGTCGCTACCCCAGATCCCGCTTGGACAAGAAGAGCGTCTGAGTGGCCATGGTAGTGACCGGTGAATTTGATGACTTTGGATCGGCCTGTGTAGCCTCGAGCAAGTCGCAGCGCTGTCATGGTGGCTTCGGTCCCCGAGCTCACAAAGCGAATTTTTTCGATCGAGGGGATTTTCTTAACGATTTTTTGGGCAAGAAGCCCCTCTTCTACCGTGGTGATCCCAAACGAAGAGCCGAGCGCCATTCGCTCCTGAACCCCTTTTACCACCTGAGGATGGGCGTGTCCGAGGATCATCGCTCCCCAGCTGCCGCAGTAGTCGATGTACCGATTCCCATCCACATCTTCGATCGTATCACCCGACCCAGAGACGACGATGAGCGGCGGTGTCATCTCAACCGAGTGAAAGGCGCGGACAGGCGAATTGACTCCTCCGGGGATCAGGTTGCAATGGGTCTTAAAAATGGCTTCGGAACGGGTTCTTTTTTTTGTTGGGGCGCTGAATAAAGTCATATGCACACGCTTTTTATTTTTCCTTATCACACTAATATTTGTTCTCTATTTTTGTGAATTTAATGCCATAAAATCTTTATTGTTAGTGAGATGTGATATTTTTTGTGTAAAATACCAACTATGTTAGCAGATTACACAGAAAGGGAGCTTGCTCCTCCCGAAGAGAGCTATTTTCTTCTCGGTCCTGGGGGGACGGGGAGGTCGACCTTCTTTTAGGTGAAGAGGAGAGGCTCTCCCTGGCAGCGCCTGAGAAGATTCGTGATGTGGTTGCCGCGATGCGTCCGGGACAAGCGCTCATTCTCGATGAGGTGCAACGAGTTCCTCATCTTTTGCCCGAGATCCATGCTTTGATCGAGGAAAAACGGGGATGATCTCTCTTATTTGGGGGGCAAAGCACCCTGATCAGACGTTAAGGGATTACATCTGTCTATACTCGTTCCACTCCAAAATGGCCCAAGCAAGCCGATTTAAAGCCATCAAATTTCCAATAAAAAATTGATGCTTTAAATTCGGTTTTCTTGGGCCATTTTGGAGTGGAACGAGTATATAAGAGCTTGGGTCCATTTGCAAAAAGAAAGGCATGTTCTCTATTTTTGGCAGACAGCCACCAAGCTCGAAGTGGATTTTGTGATCTATGGGCCTCGGGGTTTTGGGGCAATCGAAGTGAAACGCTCTTCTGATTTATCTCCCAACACAAGGAAAAAGAAGAGAGGTGTATCGAGGCTTTCCGGTTGTTCCTGTCGAAGAGTTTTTGCGACAACTCACGGCCTCTAATTTGTTGTACCAAAAAATCGACAGTCGATAGAATGCAATCTTTTGATGAGGAGCTATGTTGGACGAAGAACTGAAGAAGAATTTGAGCAAGATCGCGATGACAATTCGGGGTCTTTCGATGGATGCGGTGCAAAAAGCAAATTCAGGGCACCCAGGAATGCCGATGGGATGCGCGGAACTCGGAGCTTATCTGTATGGTGTTTTGCTGCGCCATAATCCGAAGCATAGCAAATGGCTCAATCGGGATCGCCTCGTCCTCTCTGCTGGCCATGGTTCAATGTGGCTCTATTCATGTTTACACCTTGCAGGTTTCAATCTCTCATTAGACGAGATCAAACGGTTCCGACAGCTCCATTCGAAAACCCCGGGTCACCCTGAATATGGGCTGACTGACGGTGTCGAAGCGACAACCGGCCCTCTTGGACAAGGAGTCGCCAATGCGGTTGGGCTCGCTCTAGGTCAACAGATGCTCGCCGCAAGATTCAACAAAGAGGGTTATCCTCTTTTTAATAGCAAAGTCTATTGCGTGGCGGGTGATGGGTGTTTAATGGAGGGGGTTTCTGCAGAGGCCTCTTCGTTCGCGGGCCACTTGAGGCTCAATAATCTCGTCCTCATTCACGATGCCAATCTCGTTTGCCTCGATGGTCCCACCTCAGAATGTTTTACAGAAGACACCAAAGCCCGTTATAAGGCGTATGGTTGGGATGTATTCGATCTCGACGGATATGATTTTGATCAGATGGATCAGATTTTTTCGGCGATCCAAAAGAAGCAAGACCGCCCTGTCTTCATCGAGTGTCGTACAATCATCGGTAAAGGGTCTCCCCATAAAGCTGGGACATCGAAAGTGCACGGCTCTCCTCTTGGGGTTGAAGAGGTATTAGCGACTAAGGAAGCACTCGGAATCCCTAGGGAAGAATTTTATGTTCCTCAGTCGGTGAAGACGTTCTTTGAGCACAAGTGGCCAAAAGAAGATGCCCTGGAAGCTGAGTGGAAGGACCTTTACAAGCGTTGGGCACACGCCTACCCTGAGTTGGCGGCAGTATTTGAGAAGATGAGGGCTCATTATTTACCAGCTGAGCTTGAAGAAGAGCTCAAAAAAATCGAAATCAAAGCGCCGATTGCAGGAAGGGCTGCTTCGCAAACCATTTTGCAGTCGCTTGGTAAACTGTTGCCCCAGCTCATTGGAGGGTCTGCCGATCTTTCTGTCTCAGATCTCACGATGATGAAAGAGTTCCCGATCATTACGGCTGGACAATTTCAAGGTCGCAATATCAAGTATGGGGTCCGTGAGTTTGCGATGGGAGCAATTTCCAATGGTCTGTCCCTTTGCTCGATGTTCCAGCCGTTCTGCGGCACCTTTTTCACCTTTTCCGATTACATGCGCAATGCGATTCGGCTTGCGAGCTTAACTCCTTATCATGTGATTTACCAATTTACGCACGACTCGATCTTCCTCGGCGAGGACGGTCCCACCCATCAGTCAGTGGAGCATCTCGCGGCCCTCCGAGCGATTCCCCATCTCCATGTAATTCGCCCGGGCGATTCCTATGAAGTGAGGATGGCGTGGTTGGCGGCGCTCCAATATAAAGGGCCCACGGCAATTGTCTTATCGCGACAAAATCTCCCCGATCTGCAGGCTACTCAAGTCCCTTACAAAGAGGGAATGGGGAGAGGTGCTTACATTGTCAAAAAAGAGAAAATAAAGCCCCATATGACCCTTTTTTCCACAGGATCGGAACTCCATCTTGCTCTCGAAGTGGCCGATCGCCTTGAAAAACTGGGCAAAGAAATCCGGGTCGTTTCGATGCCGTGCTGGGCTCTTTTTGACAAAGAAAGCGAAACCTACAAAGAATCCATTGTGGGCGGAGATTTAGGGGTAAGAGTGGCGATCGAGGCCGCGGTTGACTTAGGCTGGCACAGATACATTGGGAGAGAAGGGATTTCAATTTGTATGGAAGGCTTCGGATTGTCAGCGCCTCCTCCTGATCTTGCTCAAGAGTTTGGTTTTACGGTTGACGCGATTGTGGAAAGGTTGTACCGCAGTTGAACCATTTAATTTTGCAAGCGCTCAAAAATGAAAATCGAGGAAGGGCGCCCGTTTGGCTCATGCGTCAAGCGGGGCGCTATCTTCCTGAGTATCGACGTTTACGCGAAAAACACTCTCTGAAGACTCTCTTTTTGACTCCCGAGCTCGCTTTCGAAGTGACCAAAATGCCGATCAATCGATTTGGAGTTGATGCCGCGATTCTCTTTTCGGACATCACCGTGATTGCTTTGTCTTTAGGCTTTGATCTCGATTTCCAAGAAGGTCCCAAAATCACCCCTCCATTGACGCCATCCCATGTAGACCATCTTCCCTTTTTCCCCGAAAAACTAGAGCCTATTTTCCAAACAATTCGTCTTTTAAAACAGGATCTTTTAGTTCCTTTGCTTGGGTTTTGCGGAGCTCCCTTTACGGTGGCAAGTTATTTGATCGGGGATTTAGAAAGAACAACCGATTGGATGCGGCGAGATCCTCTCACGTTCCAAAATCTCATTGATAAGATCACACATGCAACGATCGCCTATTTGCAGCTCCAGAAACAGGCTGGGGTCGATGCTGTACAGATTTTCGACTCTTGGGCCAACGTACTGACAAAAGAAGAGCATGAGCGCTATTCTCTTTTCCCTTTACAAAGGTGTGTTGCGTCGATTAACCTTCCCTCTCTTTTTTTCATGCGTGAGATGGGCCCTTATGTGGAAAAAATTCCATGCGGGTTGAGCCTTGATTGGACGATATCGCTAAGGGAGGGGAGGCAAAGAACAGCACAACCTATTCAAGGGAATCTTGATCCCGATTTCCTGTTTCAGCCCCTTGATCAAATCCGAACAAAGACAAAAGAGCTTCTCTATGCGATGGAAGGGGATCCTGGCTTCATTTTGAATTTGGGCCACGGGGTGAAACCGCAGACCCCCGTGGATGCCGTTCGTTGCTTTGTTGATACAGCGTTATACCGGAAATGATTCAAAAGCCGGTTTTTTGGCCGGTTTAAAATGCAGGCCACAGGTCGCTTGAACGTGTCGGTTTATCCAGAGTGTAGACCTGGCTCTCGCTTTTAATCTCAATAATAGCAATTTCGTATTGGTCCAGATTTTTTTCTATTTGAAAATGGACCTCTAGAACAACACTTTCTGGTACATTGTTCCGGCAGGGGTTACACGCTTTTACCGTGGCAACTCCTTCGAATAGGGCGTTGGTGTTAGGACCTCTTATGGGTTTGCCCTCTCCTAACGTATCGAGAGAAAAATTATTATATTCCCTAAGAGCGTCGATCTCATGGGTTATGTCGGTCTTTTCACCCGTGGAAGGGGGGGGGCTATGCAGTGGGAATACAACGCTTGTTCTGTACAACGGACTACCTCCTGACAAACCTGCGCTTTACGATCTTTATGGCCCCGAAGCCAATCATCGAAGGTCACGAGGGCGGCTTCATTCGATCCTTTTCCAGGAGTGCTTACTTGTTCCCTAGGGGTGCTTGTTACCGCCTGATGATAAATCTGAGATACTACTGATGCGCAGCTGTTGACCACAGTTTCGAAGGTATTCAGTAGGTTCCTAATGCGTGATTCTGTGTATAGATGGATAGTCATTATGACCTCTTTATTATGTCCTTTGTATTAATTATATAATAATTTTTTATTAATTTCAATTGTTTTTTTTGTTTCTGCTGCCGTTGTGTTGGTTTTTTTATAGCCATAAGTAGTTGATAGTTAACAATATAGGTATTCATACGTCCCTTATTTCCTTGGGGCTCCCGAATCAAGACGTCTGCAAAGTCCATTCTGTTGAACAGAGTCGTCTTTGCAGATGTCTTGGCATTTGCATAGTCTGCCGGAAATGATTCAATGGAGTTAGGGTGTTTTACAAACAGTGTCAAAATGATGGGTGGTAATTATTTGTATTATTGTATTACTATTCAAATTAATGTATAATTAACTTAGTTGTTGTGTTAAATGTTATGAGTCCAAGTCGTCTTAGTGTTTTTTTCGTGACAGGAGCTCCCGGTTGTGGAAAGAGTTCCCTTGTGCAAGTATGGGCAAAAATCCTCTCTGCCAATGGTTGTGAAATTACAATTATTGATCCAGATGCATATAAGAAAGTTAGTGGGAACTCCGATCACGAAGAGAGTATTAAAAGAGCGACCCAACTCTATTTTCAAGCTGTGGCAAAAGGCTCCGGGGTAATTTTTCACCAAGGGACAGGCTCTTGGCTCCCCTACTATGATGATCTTGTCCGTAGGACGAAAGAAGTTTCTTGTGACGCACGTATTGGTATTATTCGTGTGGAGGTTTGTATTGAAAGCTGTCTTAAAAGGATCGAAGATCGCCGAGTTCGTACGGGGCAAGAGGTTGATGCCACGGCGGCGATCCACCGGTATTATGGAAGTCAACAGTGTCTTGCCCAGTTGCGTCAACGAGCTGAAGTTTTTATGGCCTTTGAGAATGAGGAGCGCTCCCAAGGGACAGAGCTCGTTATCCAAAGGTCTTTTGTCCCGCGCCAAAGACTTCTCTCAAATACAACAGAAAAAGAGGAGTAGGTCTTCCTATAAAAATTTGATGCTTTAAATTCGGTTTTTTTGAGCATCTTTAGAGTGGAACGAGTATATCTTTAAAGAGACACGGACTTTGACTGTTCTTCAAGAATCGGAAGAAGTAAGGGGTCTTTTTTTGCGATCCATTCTTTCACCGTGACTAGGGAGTCTTGAACCGATTTCTGCAAGAGATAATCGCGATCAGCTTCTGGAAGATGAAAGAAGTCTCCCACATCGATTTGATAGGCTTTTTCTCCGTCAAACGCGTAGTTTTTGAGGAACGCATCGTCCCGATTGAGGACCCCTTTTCTTCCCCTGGCCTTCAAGAGATCAACGAGTGCATGCAAAAGCTTGATCTGCTCTTCTCGATTCCCTTCTTGCCTCGCTTGTAAAAAGAGGGAGTCCCAAAGGGGTTTTCGATATTGGAGAATGAAAGAGGTATCTTCTAAAGAGAAGTGATGGGGGATGCCTAGAGAATCGATGCATGTGAGTTGTTGTTTTCGAATAGATGGTGAAGGGGAGATTGTTTTCCCGAGGTGGATTGCAATGGTTTGCGTTTCCTCTGCAAGCTCTTCTTTTGCGATCCGAAAACTTTCTAAAACAAAGGCCTGTTTTTTCCGTTTAGCTCGCTCCACTTTTTCTCGATATTGCCAAAGGGGAAGGGTGCGAAGCCCAAAAGAGAGGGTGTAGATATCTGTTCTTGGGAATTTGAGTACATACTCTCCATCTTCACTTGCAAATGCAAAGCATTGTCTGCCCCGTCCCAGGTAGTGAAAATTTTGGGAAAGAAGGGATGCTACTTCAGGAGAGATTCCTTGAGAGGAGGGAAAAGAAAAGGGGGCAATTTTTCGGGGGCTCCATCCATCGCGCAGGAGGTAAATTCCTTTTCCTGTGAAAAGGACGAAACCACAGAGAAGAAAAAGCCCGATTGTCTTTTTTAGCATAGATAGAATGTATCGCACGTGGCTTAGAGTGGCTTACAAAAATTGATAAAGGGTACAACCCAATCGCAGTATACTGCGATTGGTTTCTTTTTCTCAATATGGTATCGTCTCTCTGTTTTGGGGGCAGAGCTGTGTGTGGATTTGCGGGTTGGTTTGATGGATTTCCAAGCGATCAAGCTGTGCTCGAAGCGATGACTCATTCTCTTGTTCATCGAGGACCCGACGCGTTCGGTTTTTATGCAAAAGGTCCCTTTGGGGTCGGACATCGCCGGTTGAAAATCATCGATTTGGCGGGGAGCTCCCAGCCGATGGTGAGCTCAGATGGGCGCTATGTTCTTGCCTTCAATGGAGAGATTTACAATTTCCAAGAGCTCCGCTTTGAACTCGAAGCTTTGGGCTATCGGTTCACCACATCCGGCGATACGGAGGTTCTTTTCGCCTCCTTGATCACCTGGGGAGAATCTGGTTTATCCAAACTTTCGGGAATGTTCTCTTTTGTTTTTTGGGATGCAAAAGAGGAAATTCTTCTTTTAGCGCGTGATCATCTGGGTGTGAAGCCTTTGTATTTCTATCATGATGAGCAAAGGATCGTCTTTGCTTCCGAAATAAAGGCTCTTTTACTCCATCCAGTAGTTCCTCGCGAGATTGCTCCGAATGCGATAGGTCTCTATTTGGAATGTCAATATATCCCCTCTCCTTACACGATCTTTCAAAAAATAGAGAAACTTCCTCCCGCTCACATGCTCGTTGTCAAGGCAGGGAGTATCTCGAAGAGATGTTATTGGACTCCTTCCTATGAGCCAAAATGGGAATGTGATCGAGATGGGATGCTTTTCTTGTTCGAAAGTGAGTTGCGCAGATCGATTCGATCGATGTTGGTTGCCGATGTCCCTGTTGGAGCCTTTGTAAGTGGGGGTATTGATTCATCGTTAATTGCCTCTCTGATGCAGCAAGAAGGGGCTAGAAATCTTTCGTTGTTTTCGATCGCATTGGAGGGAACTCACGGAGAGCAGCACTATGCTGCATTAGTTGCTGAGAGGTTGGGCGTCCCTCTCCATTCTTTCGTTGTGCAGCCAGAAGATTTTATGAACGCTTTTGATCATTCCTTTGATGAACCTCTCGGAGATCAGGCGATTTTGCCCACTCTTGTTCTTTCTCAGCTCACAAAGAAATCTGTCTCGGTGGTGTTAACTGGCGAGGGGGCGGACGAGATTTTAGCTGGGTATGGCAATTATCTGAAAAGGATGAAAGAGGCCCAGTTCTTGGCCCAATGGCACTCCTTTTTTCCTTCTTTTCTCTACCCTTTTTTCCCTTCTAAATTACGCAAAAGTAGGCTTTGCAAAGCACTTGCTCGCCCTCTTTCGCGTAGGTACGCAACCATTCCGTCTCTGTTTGACCGGGAAATGTTCTCTTCTTTATTCAAACGGCCGTTTTTAATGGCTCAAACTCATTCTTTAGAAGAGATCGCTGAGCAGTATTTCAAGGAATGTGATGGGAAAAGCTATCTCGATAAAATGCTCCATATCGATACGCGTCTTTGGCTTTCTGATGATTTATTGACAAAAGTAGATCGTGCGACTATGGCCCATTCCATTGAGGCAAGGGTCCCTTATCTGGATCATCAGCTCGTCTCATTTGTAGCTCGCCTCCCTGTCGATTGCAAGTTGGCCGCTGCGCAGGGGAAGTTTTTTTTAAGGCAGGTCGCTCGAAAGGGATATTTGCCTTCAGCAATCATCGAGAGGCCTAAGAGAGGCTTTGTGATGCCGCTCGGCGAGTGGATGCAGGGACCCTTATCTCGTAAGGTGGAAGAAGCGCTTCTCGAAGGGGGGCTTCTAGATCGGAACCTTTTGCGCCCTTCCGCTCTTCGTCGCTTCGTAAGAGAGAAGAAGAAATCTGATGCGGGACGTCTTTTTGCTTTGATGTCGCTCGAATATTGGTTCCGCTCTCATGTGCCTGACTGGTCTTTGACAGAGAATTCTGTTCTTGGTATCAATCTGTGAAATGAAAAATCTTCTTGTCGTTTTCTTTTGCCTCTCTTCTCTGTTTGGGCAGTCAGCTGGCTCTGTCATTACCTCCGCTTCCAATGGGACTCTCACGGTTTACTCGATCTCTCCCACTGGTCGAGTTTCTGATCTTGTCAGTATGTTTACTGCAATGACAGCCCCCTCTTCGGTCTACTACAACGGAGGCCTTTCACAGATCGCTTTGCAAACGACGAGAAACGGCCTTTTGGTCAATGTGCTCAGCATCGTCCCCGTGACAGCGATCGGTGGGACCGAATCGACCCTGCTGTTTGTCACGTACTATCCCAATGGGGTGACAAGACATCCAACACGCCCTTTTTACGTGGTGATTCCTGTGGAACAAGTAACGGAACTGGTCTATTCGTATAATGAGCCTATCCCTCCGAATGCCAATTTCTCTACGACCGCTCTTCCTGGCGTTTTGCCTCTCTTTTCGGTCGATATGAAACAAAGGGCGCAAGACATCCAAAACGCTTTTACTTTGTTGAATGGAATTCCTTATGCAAAAGCGCCCCCTAACCCAACCGTAGGACTTCAAACGACTCTCAAAGGGACATTTAACGATGGGGGAACCATCCAGAATGGATTCATCCCCAATGTGATCAATATCTCTCTTTCACAAGCTCCCAATGGGACTCTTCTCTTGGTCACGTATCAAAAAAATCTCCCTGTGAAAAATCAGGTGACCCCCTTTGTCTATTACATCATCGTTTCACCGGAGCAAGTCTATGGCATCACTTACCCAACGGGATGAAGACCTCATCCACGTCGATCCCTCTTTTTTAACGAAATGGAACCTTTCAGTGCCCCGTTACACAAGCTATCCTACGGCTCCTCAGTTTTCTTCGATGAAAGAGGAGACCTACATCGAGAAATTAAAAGAGTTTGATCAAACGGCTAAACCTCTTTCTCTTTATCTCCATATTCCATTTTGCCGGAGCATGTGCCTTTTTTGCGGTTGCTCGGTCATCTTGAATCGGAATCCTGAAAGGCAAAGTCGCTATCTCTCTTATCTCTACAAAGAAATTTCGTTACTCCCCTTTTCCCAAAAACGGGAGGTGACGCAACTCCATATCGGGGGAGGGACTCCGACCTCTTTATCGGAGGAAGAGTTCGATGAGCTCGTTGATCTGCTGCAACGCCGCTTTTTTTGGAATGAGGGAGCCGAAATTTCAATTGAGATCGATCCTCGCACTGTCTTTGCTGATCGGGGCAGGAAATTGCGCCATCTAAAAGCCCTGGGATTCAATCGGGTCAGTTTCGGAGTCCAAGATCTCGATGCAAAAGTTCAAGAAGCGGTAAAGCGACGCCAAACAGAAGAAATGACTTTCACCACTTTTCGATTGGCTCGGGAGATTGGGTTTCAGGGGATCAACCTCGATCTAATCTATGGATTGCCTTGCCAAACAAGAGCGAGTTTTCTTAACACGGCTCAAAAGATCGCGGAACTGCGCCCCGATCGAATTGCCTTTTTCTCCTACGCGAAGGTTCCCTGGTTAAAAAAACATCAGCTGGCGATCTCTGAGGAACTCCTTCCAAGTGATCAGGAAAAATTCACCATTTATACCGATGCACGTGCCATCTGGATGCAGAGTGGATATCAACCGATCGGCATGGATCATTTTTCTCTTCCCGAAGATTCTCTATCAATTGCTTATCGAGAGAAAAAAATCATGCGCAATTTTCAAGGCTATTCGGTATGCTTATCATCCGATTTGATCGGACTTGGCATTACCTCGATCGGTTGCGTCGAAGGGACCTATGTCCAAAATGCCAAAACAATGGCGGAATACGAGGCCTCTTTAGATCGAGGAGCTCTTCCTGCTTCCCGCGGGTATGTGCTCAAAGAGAAAGATCGGATTGTGAGAGATGTGATTCAAAAACTGATGTGTCACTTTGAAATTGATAAGAGAGAGTTTTTTGTGTTAACACAAGTTCCTTTTAATCAATATTTTAGTGCTAGTCGAGAAGAGATTATGCGTCTTGTTCAGGAAGGGTTGATTGAGGATTTTGAAGACCGGCTAGTGGCTACGGCAATGGGTCGATTGATGATCCGAGTGATCGCTTCCGTTTTTGACGAGTACAAAACAGGAAACTATTCAAAGGCGATATGAGTCGAGAAGAAAAAGGGTGGGGAGCCGCCTTGTTGATTGCAGGGTGTTGTATTGGGGCAGGGATGATTGGCCTGCCTGTAGTGAGTGCTGTTTCGGGATTTATTCCATCTTTAGTTGCGATGGTTCTCGCCTATTTTTTTGCAACGACAACAGGTCTTTTGCTCGTTGAAGCCGCTCTTTGGTTTGATAAGAAGGTGCACCTTCTTTCGATGGCCCAATTTGCTTTGGGCAAGTGGGGGAAGTGGGTAGCGTGGAGTTTTTTCCTTTTTCTCTTTTACTGTCTTTTTGTCGCCTACATTGATGGGGGCGGACAGATTTTTTCGGAGATTTTCTCTTCTTTTTTTAGAGGGCAAGTGAGCCGAGAAGTGGGGATTTTGGTGTTTGTGGTGGTTGTGGGGGTGATAGTCTACACTGGCACGCAAGCGATTGCCTATGTGACGAGGATTTTTCTCTTTGGCCTTGCCCTATCGTACGGGGCTCTTGTTTCCCTGGCCTTGCCTCACATTGAGGGGAGCGCTCTTCTCCACAAAAATTGGACGGCTGCTGCCTCGACGATTCCGATTCTGTTCATTTGCTTTGGGTATCAGAATCTCGTTCCAACGATCATCTACCAACTCAAAAAGAACGTGAACGCCATCCGGCGAGCCATTTTTGTTGGGACAGCGATTCCGTTTCTCATTTATGTGATTTGGAACTTTGCCATTTTAGGGATTTTGCCTGATCAATCGAGACTTTTTGCCCACGAGGTGGATCAGGGAGCTTTAGTGACAGGATTGCTCGCGAAGGCATCAGAGTCTTCTTCTGTCCTCTTTTTTGCCAGTAGCTTTTCCTTTTTTGCTCTGATGACCCCGTTCATCGCCTGTACTCTGGCCTTTGTCGATTTTTTCAAAGATGGGTTGAGCCGTTTTCCCCGATGGCAATACGATCCGATGATCTACCCTTTGGTTCTCATCCCTCCAACGATTTTCACCCTTCTTCGCCCCCATCTTTTCCTTTCGGCCCTCGGATTTGCGGGGGGATTTATTGACGCGATTTTGTTTGGGATTTTGCCTGTTTTGATTGTGTGGGTAGGCAGGTACCATAAAAAGAAGGTGGGCGATTACCAAGTAGGTGGAGGGAAAGTCCTTTTGGGGGCTGTTTTCCTCTTTTCTCTTGCTGTGTTGACGTACCGCTTGTCTTCCATGTTCACGGGGTGATCCATGACCGTATGTCGCTCGTGGCTTTTTTGGCAAAATCTGTCTGAGGAAAGACCTCTGATAGAGCTAGACGAAGAGTGCGAGAGAGCACGCCTTTACCAATCTTTTTTTTGGGCCTATTTAACCTGCCTTGAGCCCTGCTTGGCAAATGAGCCGCCGTCGCTGGGAAGCAAACCCCGCTTTCCGTCTCAAATGCCTCTTTTGCCTAATGAAAAGGTCTGGATGATTTTGATTGAAACTGAATTTTCCGAAAGAAAAAAGATTCGTTTAGAGGCCATTAACGGACTTGTTGCTTTTTATAAAGAAATGAATCCTAACTATTACAACAGAATTCCTTTTTCAGGGCGAGGAAAAGGGGAAAGATGCAGGCCGACGAGGATTAAAATAGAAGACTTATCCAATCCATCCGACTTGCCCGAAGGGAGTGAGTCTTCTGGACCGCCGAAAAAAAGAATGTGTGTGATGGCATGAACCCTAATCAAGTTCTTAAGCGCATTGCGGTTTTAGGGGGCGGAATTTCTGGACTTACGACTGCTTGGTATATACAGAAAGCTTATCCAGAAGCGGTTATTACCCTGTTTGAGAAAACGGATCGTTTGGGGGGCGTGATGGAGACTGTGACTGATCGAGGTGTCCATTTTGAAACGGGGCCCAGAACCTTTGCTGTTTCGAGATCGTCTGCGCTTTTAGCTCTTCTTGAAGAACTTGATCTCTCTTCTGAAATCCTCTTTTCTTCAGAGGCGAGTGCGAAAAGATATCTCTGGAAAGAGGGTTCTTTAAAAAGCGTTGGTTCTTTTTTGCCGGTGGCCATTTGGCCCCTTCTTCGGGAGGTTTTTATTCCCCGCCGACCTCCTGAAGACGAGTCAATCTATGATTTCTGTACAAGACGGTTGAGTGAGAAGGTAGCGACCACCTTTTTTGACCCGATCACGCTTGGCATTTTTGCTGGCGATATCCGGCGCCTTTCACTCAAGAGTACCTTCCCTTTTTTATACAAGGCCGAAAAAGAAGGGAAAAGTCTTCTTGCGACTCTGTTGGCCGGAAGAAAAAAAGACCATCGTCTCTTTACCTTGAGAAGAGGTCTATCATCGCTCATTGATGCTTTGCACACGAAGTTGCAGATCGATGTGCGTCTCAATAGCCCTGTGACAGCCATCACACCGGAAGGGCCCATAATCGATGGTCTTTTAAGCCCTGCTGATTGGACGATTTCGGCCCTGCCCGGTCCTGTAATGGGAAGGCTTACTTCGACCTGGGAAAACTTCCCCGCCCAATCGATTTGGGTGGTGAACCTTCTTTTCTCAAAAGAGATCCTTCCTAACAAGGGATTTGGATATCTCGCTCCGAGCGATCAGAAAGAGGTCTTGCTTGGCATGGTGTGGGACAGCTCCATTTTCCCAAATGAACAGGGCCCCTTTATCCTGACGGCGATGATCCGCAACCAAGGAGATGCCGCTTGGGCTGAGAGACAAGCTCTATCGACTCTTTCTCGTCATTTGGGAGTAAAGGAGACGCCTCTTTCCATCCATACTACTTTCCAAGAGAAACAGATCCCCCAATTTGAAGTGGGTTACGAAAAAAGGCTGAGCGCGATGCAAACGCGGCTGCACAAAGAATATCCGAGACTTTTGCTTGCCGGCAACTATCTTGACGGAGTGTCTGTGAACTGCTGCATCCGCTCAGCACTGAGAGTCGTCGATCAAATTTTTTCCAAAGGAATAGCGATCCAATCATGACAATCAATGCGATTGACTTTGTAGTTCATATCTTCCAGTTTTTCTACCACATGTAAAATCCGGTGCCGGATCTCTCTTGAAGCGGTGTTGAAATCGTTGCCTCCTAAGATTTCGATTAAAATAACCGGGCGATTGGAAACAATGGTGCTTTTTGCCCCATCCAATACCTTTTCTTCCATCCCTTCTACATCGATTTTCATGAGAGAGACATTAGACAGATCCAGAGAATCAATGCGGAGTAAATCAACCGTAGGTCCTTGAGAGCCGCCTAATCCGGTTCCCCCTTCATTGCCTCGACTGAGAGGATTTAAACAGATTGTTCCATCTTTGTCTCCAACTCCTGCCCAATAAAAAGAGACATTGTCTGCACCATTGATCGTCATATTCAGAAACAGCTCCCTAAATGTTTTGGGTTGTGGTTCAAAAGCGAGGACACGTCCCTTAGGCCCCACAGAATGGGACATTGATAGAGTATGGGTTCCGATATGGGCGCCGATGTCGAGAACTGTTGAATCAGGTTGTGCATAAAGGGAAATCAGCTTCTGGATGTGGGGCTCCCAAGAGTTTCCCTTTTTTAGTGGGTTTTTAATGATATCGTCTACGTCATCCAAATAAAAGTAGCCCTCCGGAATGCGGAACAATTGGTAGGAACTCATTGGGAAGTCTAAGATCTGATCGCAGATCTCATTTGCATGCGGGCCATGGATTTTATCCAGACGGAGCTTTGGAGGTATTTTCATGCCGACGATTTGCGAAGACTTTTTTGCCTTGGATCGTTTGATCTGTCTTGTGGTTTTTTCGAAGGTTAAAGTACCAAGAATACCGCATAAGAAGAAAAGAGATGACCGAATCCAATATTTCACTGAAGATCCCCTGTTTTTTAATAATCTGAGTGTTGAGTTTTGCTGTCTCTTACGAGCAAAAACTCAGGTTAATAGAGTGTCGGTGAATTGCGATTTTCAATCAACTCGTAATGAGCGGATGGAACGGATTGACGAGGCAATCTCCGTAGACATAACCCAGATTTCTCGTTGTGAGGGTAAATGGATCTTGTTTGTTTTCGATTAAAACCGTTTTCTCATTTCCGAAAACGACCACGTAACAAGGGATAGGCAAAAGAGAGGAGAGAGACGAAGAGTCAAATATATCGAGGATCACTTCTCCTTGTTGCAAAGAGAAGCAAAATAGGGCGGCAATGCCCTGAAAACAAAAAAGATCTTTGATTGTTCCTTGGGAAACAGGGCGATCGATCCATTGATCGCAAGCGAGCCGTAGAACCGATTTCCGAGTCAACTCGAGAGCAATCGGGCCGAGGGTGTGGGAGATCCATTTTTTTAAGGCGGGTGATTTTCTCCAGAAGTCGCGCCCGGGATCTTGTTTGATTTTGTCAAAATCTAAAGGGAAGTCATGGAGCCGGAGATGACCGTTTTGTTTAAATTGGACGAGTTGCTGAGAGGTGAGGAGCATTTTCATAGAGGTGACAGCTATTTTACCCCAAGAGTGGGATTGGATCAATAGAGGGCTAACAAGGGAATTTTGTAGATGTCTATAAGTGTCTTATCTTTAATTGATTATAGATGATGGCTTCTTCTCGTCGGTAGACACGCCCGGGGAGAAAACGGCTATATTCAAATAAAGGGCATTTTCTTAAAATGACTTCATGCAGTTGGACCGCCTTCGAAAAAATCTCCCCCTCATTGAAGAGAAGCTCGGCTACTCGTTCAAAAATAGCGATCTGCTCATTCTCGCTTTTACGCACCGCTCGTTTGTGAACGAGCATAGGCAGCTTGTCGAAACGCATAATGAGCGGCTTGAGTTTTTGGGAGATGCGGTGTTAGGGCTTGTGGTCTCCGCCTTCTTGTATGAACGGCTCCCTGATTACTCGGAAGGGCCCCTGTCGCAGTTTCGCTCAAGAATTGTCGATGCACAGGCGTGCGCTTATTACCTGCAAAAGCTTCTTTTGCCTGAGTACATTTTGCTAGGGCGGGGAGAGTCGCTCACAGAGGGAAAGGCGAAGACGTCGATTTTGGCCGATGCGTTTGAGGCGATCGTGGGGGCGATTTTTATCGATGGGGGCATGGCGATGGCTAAGGGCTTCCTATTGACTCACTTTCAAGATGATATGGAGGTGGTCATGGGGACTCCTTCGCGCAATTACAAGGCGGAATTGCAAGATTACTCGCAGAAAAAATTTCGCCAGGCGCCGCTTTACAAGGTGATGCTGGAGACGGGGCCTGATCATGCCAAGGTGTTCCATATCTCGGTTTGGGTTGATGACAAAGAGGTGGGGATGGGCATAGGTGAATCGAAAAAAGAGGCGGAGCAAAGGGCTGCTTTTGAGGCGCTTGGTCACCTGGGGGTGGATCGCCATGGCTAAAACAAAAATCGCCTGGGTTTGCAAAGAATGTGGTCACTCGCAATTGAAATGGACGGGGAGTTGCGGAGGGTGCCAGTTGTGGAATTCTCTACTCGAAGAGGTCCAGGTTGAAGAGAAGAAACAACGATTCGAAGCGAAGAACAAGGAATCGGCAAAACCAATCCGGATTCGCGATGTGCCGATCGGGGCTTTCAAAAGGATCGAGACAAAGATCGGTGAGCTCGATCGATTGTTCGGAGGTGGCATCGTCGAGGGATCTTTGATCTTGATCGGCGGAGAACCGGGGGTGGGGAAATCGACACTTCTTCTCCAAATTGCCAATGCATTGGCAACTCAAGGTCTTACTGTTTTGTACATTTGCGGCGAGGAATCGAATGAACAGACGTCGCTCAGAGCTCTGCGCCTTGGTGTTGATCACCAAAATCTCTATTTGCTCAGCGAAACTTCGTTCAGCGCCATTCGCGCGCAAATCGATGTTCTCCAACCTGATGTGGCGATCGTTGATTCGGTCCAGATTGTCTACAAAGCAGAACTTCCTTCGTCTCCAGGATCGGTTGTCCAGGTAAGAGAGATTGCAACGGAATTCATGCATTTGGCCAAAGGTCATGGCATCACCACATTTTTGATCGGCCATGTGACAAAATCAGGCGAGCTGGCGGGACCTCGGGTGCTGGAGCATTTGGTCGATACGGTCCTTGATTTTGAAGGGGATCGGCAGCATGGGTATCGACTGCTTAGAGCGATCAAAAATCGATTCGGCTCTACGGATGAAATCTCCATTTTCCAGATGAAAGAGGGGGGCTTGACGGAGGTGGCAAATCCCTCTCACGCGTTCTTGGCTGAAAGAATGAAAGAGCTCCCAGGTTCAGCCATCGTTCCTGGTTTAGAGGGTGCGAGGTCTTTTCTCCTTGAGATTCAGGCGCTTGTGACGCCAACAGCGTTTCCGTCGCCATCGCGGAGGTCAACGGGGATCGATCAAAATCGATTGGCTCTATTGCTAGCGGTATTGGAAAAAAGGGTGGGATTTAGTTTGCACCATTCAGATGTCTTTGTGGCTCTGGCTGGGGGGTTAAAAATCTTGGAACCGGCGATCGATCTGGGGGTTCTTCTAGCGATCGCTTCTTCATTTACAAATCGGGCTTTACCAGGGGATCTAGTTGTGGTGGGTGAAGTGGGTTTGGGAGGCGAAGTGCGGGGGGTGAGTCGCATTGAGACACGTCTTAAAGAGGCGATTCACATGGGTTTTAAACGGTGTATTTTGCCGAAGAGAAACATGCGTGGGCTTTCTCCTTCGATTGTAGAAAAAATCGCTCTGATCGAGGTAGAGTTAGTTGATGATGCGATCCGGAGCGTTTTGGATTGAAAAGGATTGTTGCGGGCGCCCGCTCTTCTCCTTTATCTCGGGCTCAGGTGGAGGAAGTGAGATCTCTTTTGCTCCCCTTGAGGATGGAGCTCGATCTGATTTGGGTTGAAACAGTGGGAGATCGGGATAAGAAAACATCGCTCCGTTTTCTTGAAAAGACCGATTTTTTCACAAGAGAGCTCGATCAAATGGTTTTGGCGGGGACAATCGAGATGGCGATCCACTCGGCCAAAGATCTTCCTGACCCGCTCCCTCAGGGGCTCTCTCTTTGGGTTCTTACGGCCGGGCTTGATCCTCGCGATAGTCTGGTTTTTCGAAGAGGATTCGCGTTCCCTGAAGACGGGCTTGTTGCCACTTCAAGCAGTAGACGTGAGGGGGTGGTCCGCTCTCTTTACCCAAAAGCCCATTTTGTCGACTTAAGGGGAACCATTGGTGAAAGGCTCGCTTTACTTGAGAAAGGAGTTGTAGATGGGGTGGTTGTCGCAGAGGCGGCTCTCATTCGGTTGCAACTCACCCATCTCCATCGACAGGTTTTGCCGGGAGAAACAGCTCTCCATCAAGGGCGGCTCGCTCTCATTGGAAAAACGGAAAACCGGGATCTCTGTTCCCAATTAGCTGTATTACATCGCCCATGATTCTTTACTTAGGGTTAGATCCTAGTCGGTTTCCAAGACAAAAAAAATTGGTCCATTTCCCTGTGATTCGGGTCGAGAAGATCCTCTCTTCTGAGCTTGCCGAGGCAAAGCGACGTTGGAAAGAGTTTACCCATGTGATTTTCACGAGCCAAACGGCGGTCCGGTTTTGGTGCGAGGAGGTGACGTATCGGGACGTTGTAGCGATTGCTGTAGGAGAGGTGACGGCAAAGGCTTTGCGGCAAAAGGGCTATTCTCCGCTGATTGCGCAAGAGGAAACGCAAGAAGGGATCATCGCTCTTTTAAAAGCGATGGATCTGTCGCAAGCCTTTCTCCTCTGGCCTAAATCGAAACTGGCAAGGGACAAACTCGGAGAGTTCCTTTCCCCGTTTTCTTCGTTTGTGTTCGATCTGTATGAACCGCTTCCCAATCGGGTGGATAAACCGCCCATGTTGACGGAAGTGGAGGAGATTGTGTTTACAAGCCCGTCCACTGTTCAGGCGTTTTTAGCGCTCTTTGGTGCGTTTCCTGCGGATGTGAAGCTGACGGCGATTGGCCCCGTCACCAAGGCAGCCTTAATCCGGATGAGAGAGGAGGTTGTCGCAAAACTCCGTTTGGAAGCGGTTTTGCCTTTTTGACGTTGGGCGTAATTTTTCGCAAATCGCCTAAGACCAAAATCATCAAAATTTCTTCTCAAGGCGAGTTTTGCGGGCTACCTCAGGCGCGTTCCCTGTGGATGTGGAACTAATGGCGATTGGCAGATCTAACCCCGATGAGAGAGATATCGTTTGAGAAACAATCCGCCTCTTCCTACGAAGAAGCCGGTGCAGGTGGTCGTTGAGATGGTATCAGCCAGCCGGATCCAATGAGGAATAGGGATCCTTGAAGTGGCGTAAAAATAGCCCCAGAAAAAATTGAGAATAAAAATGGCAAGGATCAACACAAGCGTTGAGTAATTGCCGGGAATGGTGATGGTTTTTTTCTCTTTATCTACGTGAAGTTTCCAAGAGGAAACTTCTTTGACACCGAGATAGGCGCCCATGCCTAAACAGAGAATCCACCAAACGATTAGGGAAGGGAATGCAAAGCCGTGATTCTGATAGAGCTTTAGCAGGGACCAAAGGATGAAAACAAGAGGAAGAAGACTTAGTCTTTGCAGTGTGATCGTTCTTGGTTTTATCGATCGAAGGCCTAGTCTCACAAGAATAATGAAGAGGAGATAGACCCACCAAGGAATTCCGTTCAGTATTTGCCAAAGATCGTCCATATCTACACACCTTTTAATTCACTGATATCAGAGACGATATTTTGTGGAAAGAAGTAAGCTGCCTTTCCTGCAAAGTCCAAGAAAACAGGGTGGGTTTTGAAAAACTCTACGCCTAAGATAGCGTCTATGTGAATAGGTTTTTGGTCTTGACACTTCAGACCACCCACTGCTTGGAGGTTTGCTACTACCCAAGAAAACCGAATTTAAAGCATCAAATTTTCAATAAAAAATTTGATGCTTTAAATTCGGTTTTCTTGGGCCATTTTGGGGTGGAACGAGTATAGATTCATTATGCCTCCGGTTTGAGTCAACATTCTTTTGATTCGACGGTTTCTTGTACATAAGAATGACGATTTTCTTCCCATTGCTTGTAAATCGCTCAGTCGATTAGAGTTTTGAGGAAAAAGGAGTTTTCCCTTTATGCATCAAACAACTCATCAACTCCCTGATCTTCCCTACGATTTCAATGCTCTTGAACCTGTCATCTCGACAGAGATCATGGAGCTTCACTATAGCAAGCATCACAAAGTCTATGTCACGAACTTGAATGCCGCGTTGGAAAAATATCACGAGGCGGAAACAAAAAATGATATCTCTCAGATGATCTCGCTCCAGGCGGCGATCAAGTTCAATGGGGGCGGTCATATCAATCATAGTATTTTTTGGACGATTCTCGCTCCTCTTTCGAAGGGCGGTGGTGAGGGGCCGAAGGGAGATGTGGCGAAGCTCATCGACCGGGATTTTGGTTCTTTTGCTCAGTTTCAAGAAAAGTTAACCAATGCCTCCATTGCGATCCAAGGGTCGGGCTGGGGTTGGCTCGGGTACAATAAGGGGTTCAAACGGCTTGAAATCGCTACTTGCGTAAATCAGGACCCGTTGAGCTCTCAGGGGTTGGTCCCTCTACTTGGAATCGATGTCTGGGAACATGCTTACTATCTCCAGTACAAGAATGTACGCGCCGATTATGTCAAAGCGTTATGGAAAATTTTTGATTGGCGGCAGGTAGAAGAGCGTCTTTTGAAAGCGGGTGCTTGACCTGTAGAGATCTCACTGTTATCATCTCGGGCAAATGGGATTATTTTCTAAGATTAAACCAAAGATTAAAATCCAAACTGTAAGAAAGGATGGGTTTAGCGGATGGGTTAAATGCTCCGGTTGTGCGGAATTAATCCATGCAAATGAGCTTGCTCTTCACTTCCATTGTTGCCCGAAATGTGGCTATCACTACCGTCTTTCTTTAAAGCAAAGAATTGATTTGCTCGCAGATGAGGGGACGTTTACTGAATATTTTACTGAAGTCAAGCCTCTCGATTCTCTGGGATTTGTTGATACAGAGTCTTATCCCTCCCGCCTCGAACAGGCTAAACAAAAGACGGGTCGAGACGATGCTATTTGCGTCGGAGTCTGTGAACTCAAAGGAAGATCGATTGCTCTAGCAGTCCTCGATTTCTCTTTCATGGGCGGCTCGATGGGCTCCGTCTTAGGAGAAAGACTCACTCGCTTAATTGAACTTGCAAAAGGGAAAAGAATTCCCCTCATCATCGTCTCTGCGTCGGGCGGTGCTCGAATGCAAGAGTCCATCCTTTCTTTAATGCAAATGGCAAAAACATCGGCTGCTTTAGCTCTCTTGCATGAAGCGAAAATTCCCTATATTTCAGTTCTGACAAATCCAACAACAGGCGGTGTAACGGCTTCGTTTGCAACGCTTGGAGATGTGATCATCGCTGAGCCCGATGCGTTGATAGCCTTTGCAGGCCCCCGTGTTGTTGAACAAACAATTGGTCAAAAATTGCCCCCCAAAGCACAAAAATCTGAATTTCTCCTTGAAAAGGGAATGATCGATTGTATTGTCAAGCGTTCGGCATTGAAAGAGCGCCTCAATGTATTTCTCTCTTTCTTGATGGGTAACGATCGTTTTAAAGAAAATGTTGCGCAAAAAATGCCGCATCGTTTAAAAGAACTCCTAACCATCGCCGAGAGATCTCGTGTTTGAAAAAATCAGTGTTCCTATTTTAGTTGAAGATGAGGAATTCATTCCGTCTTACGCAACGGAAAGCTCTTCTGGTTGTGATGTGAGGGCCTTTATTGTAGAGCCTATCACAATCTTGCCGGGATGTTCGGCTATCATTCCTACAGGAATTAGGGTCGAAGTGCCAAGAGGCTACGAAATCCAGGTGAGACCTAGAAGCGGATTTGCTGCAAAACACCAGATCACAGTTTTGAATGCTCCCGGAACGATCGATGCCGATTATCGGGGTGAGATTGCTGTTATTTTAATCAATCATGGCAAAAATCCTTTTGTAATCGATCCAAAGATGCGGATTGCGCAGCTCGTGCTAGCTCCTGTCTTTCAGGCCGACTTTGTCCGAAGCGATTTATTAGCCGTGACTAACCGGGGTGAGGGGCGATTTGGTCATACAGGCGCGAACTAATCCATTGGCCGCTTTCTTCCGGCCTCTCAAGAAAAAAGGAATCATGAAGATCGCAGACTATCTCAATCCCCAATTGATTGCTTTTTTAACAGAAGAATCGCGCGACGAAGCCATCGAGGCTTTGATTTGTTTGCTAGATGAAAAGGGAAAGCTCCAAGATAAGACCGCTTTTCGAGAGGCGATTTTCCATCGAGAAGGTCTCGTTTCAACGGGAATCGGAATGGGAATCGCCGTCCCTCACGCAAAAATCCCTGATATCAAAGAATTTTTTATTGCAATTGGAATACAGCAGCAAAAAGGAATTGAGTGGAATGCTCTTGATAAGGCTCCAGTTCGGATCATCTTCATGATTGGCGGTCCCGAAGATAAACAAGCTGAGTATCTCCAAATCCTTTCTCTTCTCACCTCCGCTATTCGCGATGTAGACTTAAGAAAAAAAATTTTAAAGGCATCCTCTTCTCAAGAAGTTTTCCTTCTCTTTTCTTCTGATTCATGATATATAGATCTCTCAAGACAAAAGGGGATATCATGGACTTAAAGCTCAAAGATGTAGCGGAATTGCTCAACGTTTCTGAAGGAACTGTCCGACGTTGGATCTCTGAAAGCCGCATTCCTTATTATCGTCTTCACAATCAATACCGATTCAGTCGAGATGAAATCGAGAACTGGGTATTGAGCTGTCAGCAGGAAGGTTCTTTTTCTCCTTTCTCTACGGAATCGATCGAGGAGGTAAAAGAGGGTCTCGGAACTCACCAATTCGGCCTCTACCGGGCGATCCATCGAGGAGGTGTCTACACGAATGTCCCTGGATCGACCAAGGAAGAGGTGCTCCGCGCCGCTGTAGAAAGGATTGCTCTGCAGATCTCTTTGGATGTCGAAGTGGTGACGGAACTTCTCTTGGACAGAGAAAAATTGATGTCGACTGCTCTATCCAATGGAATTGCTGTTCCTCATACACGCGATTTCCTTTTGCAAGAATCGTTTGATGTGGTCGCTGTTGTCTTCCCTGAGACGCCTATCGATTACGGTTCTCTCGACGGAAATCCGGTTGACATCCTCTTTTTCTTGTTTGCGTGTGATGATAAGAGACATCTTCATTTGCTCGCTAAATTAGCCCACTTGAGCAGTAAAGAAGAAAATCTTGCCTATCTCAGAGGGCACCCATCCAAGAGCGATTTGCTTGAGCATGTCAAGGAATGGGAATCCAATCTGAAAAATAGTGGATCTTTCTCGCTGATTAAATAAGGCACAACAGCCCGATTGCAAACAAGATAACACTTGCAATCTTCTTCATCTCAGGGGAAATGGTTCCAAGCCAAGAAACTCTTGAAGGCTCTATCTTGCGCTGTGCTCTGTGCTCTTCTCTTGGAACAAGGGTGAAGAGATCTTCTGCATCCATGGAGGATCGACACAAGGTTGTTTCTTCTTCATAGGGGCCAAAAAAAGTGATCGCGACGTCCTGGAGTTTTTTCCCTGTGAGCTCTAATTGGGAGAGAACTTTTTGATGCACAGGTCCGTCATAGATAACGGGGACCCCGTTAAAGCGGAAAGCAAAGGAACCGAATACTCGGCATGCTTGGGGAAGTGGAATCATAAAAACCTCGAATTATACCATTAGTCTCGACTTTGTACATTTTTTGCCGGCATCTCCCGAGAGTGCGTCTATAAAAAATCTACATTATAATATACCAGAAATGATTCTTCATGTTCTTTCGGTATAAGTTGCACGGTAGTTTATGCGAATAGCGCATTTATGAAAAGGAGAGGCTAGCTTTTTTCACAGCTTCTTTGGTAAGCTCGCTCCTTTTCAAGAAAAAGGGCTTTTGTGAGTGCAGTTGGTGGTCAGCGTTCTTCTTCTTACGGGGAAAGATGGATCGATCCGATAAAATTTGTTCAGAGTCAATTGCCGGTGGTTAACGATATTCTAAGGTGCCATCAAAAAACGACTCTAGAAATAGATGGAGCTTATCATCGAATCCTGTTTGTCTATGCGGCTTATCCCTCTCTGGGAACAGAAGAAGAAATATATATTCCCTTCGGGGACAAAATACTTGTTACCACGGATGATCAAAAATTTGTCGATATCATCCGCTCTGAGGTCCTTCGGATCGCTAGAATTTTACATGAGAATGAGTTCAGCAACATTGAGATAAGAGAGATCGAAGACCAATATTTTGTTTGCATTCGTGTTGTACCTCCTGAAGGAAGCCGATTTGGTTTTTCGGAAGAAAAGGACTCTTCTTTAAAAAATATACAAATTCCTCGAAGGAGAAAATAAATATGTTGCATTGCCCTGTTGTTCCGGTGTCGATTCACAGATGTTTTGATAGGAATTCAAACACGTTATGGCTCCGTGAAGATTCTGATGTCTTTCAGGAAATTCGAGACGTCAATAATAGTGTAGCCTATTATCTGCGGTTTCCAAGGGTAATTATATGGAAATTGCCAAGTGAGAGCTCTTCATTGGAATTATCTGTACCATGATGAACTCAAGAGGAGCGCCAGGAAGATTATCCAGGTTCCCAATGTCATTC
>DAIDIZ010000043.1 GCA_027451585.1 Chlamydiota bacterium | reverse complement strand
CTCAGATCCGAATGAGCGCTATAAAATAGAGTATAATTCAGCCCACCTCCTACGTAAGGTTGTACTCGGTAGGAGGGAAAAAAACGCCATTGCAGAGTGGCTGTAGGAGGGAGGAGCCAAACGGTCCCAATTTTCGTCCCCTCTAGCGATTTTTTACCCCACAAAGAGTTACGACAAGTCGACAGAATCAAGGAAGCTCCCAGGTTTTTCGTAAACATATACACAACATCAAATTCTCCAGTCCAGCTAGGATGAACTTCCACTCCAGAGCGAGGAATCGAACTGACCGATCCACTTGAGTCATGAGGCAACACATAAAGAGCTCGCAATCTTGTGATCCAATCGCCCTCTTCTGTTTGGTAATAAGATAGTTGTTTATTTTTCTCTTCATTTGCGGCAAATCCTTGGCAAAAAAACAAAGAACAAAAAATAACAAAAAGAGCGCGGTTCCATCTAAAATATACAGACATATATTCTCCGTGATTATACCATCAAAATACTCTTGAGTTTAGAGCTGCTAAACTCAAGATTTTTCTGATAAATGGTATTACTGAAGGCCACAACGGGCCTTCTTTTCCCGTTATGACCCCAAACGATTTTCCATATATCACGAATAGGTGATTAAAAAAAAGAATAAGGGGAATAAAGATCGTCAATTTTGAAAAAAATCAGCCTGTTTCAATTCATTTCAGGCTGCATCCCATCTTCCTTCACGGGAGAAGTCTCTTTTTTGCTCGGTACAGGAGGTGGAGAAGGGGGGACCTTCATTTGCAACTCATCTGCCACTTTGACTCTCTGTCGCTTCTTCTCGATATCCCAAGTCCCTTTCATGATCTCGTCGATATCGGTAGCATCCAATGTTTCGAACTCCATCAACATATCGGCCATGAGCTGGACTTCCACTTTCTTCTCTTCCAAGAGTTCGTGGGCTTTACGGTGAGCTTCATCGATCAATTTTTTGACTTCAGCATCAATTTTCTGAGCCGTTTCATCAGAATAGACCTTCTCTCTGTAGTTGGACATACCCAGATATTGACCTGATTCGGATTTCTCATCATAGGAAACGGTCCCTAAATTATCGGTCATTCCCCATTCACACACCATGCTTCTAGCGATTTTAGTCGCTTGCAAAATATCGTGCTGGGCCCCAGAGGACATATCGCCGACAAAAATCTCTTCTGCAGCTCTTCCGCCCATGAGAACAATCAGTTGGTCCAAGACCTCTTTTTTCCAGTAGCTCAACCGATTTTTCTTGGGCATGAAATGGGTGGCGCCAAGAGAAAATCCACGGGGGATAATGGTCACTTTTTCAACAGGATCGCTATGTTCCACGACAAGGCCTGCGATCGCGTGGCCTGCTTCATGGAAAGCAGTCGTTCTCTTTTCTGTCTCGTCCATTTCTAAACTTCGTCTCTCTTTTCCGAAGCGGACTTTGTCGCATGCTTCCTTCAATTCCATGGAAGTCACAGCGGAGCGTCCCTTACGAGCAGCTAAAAGGGCGGCTTCATTGAGAATATTCTCAAGATCGGCCCCAGAGGCTCCTGGAGTTCCTCTCGCAATATCTTGGAGCTCAACGGATGGATCGATCTTGATCTTGCGCGCATGAACTTTCAGAATCTCCAATCGTCCTTTCACATCTGGCAGATCGAGAACTACACGCCGATCAAAGCGGCCGGGACGAAGGAGGGCCTTATCGAGGATATCAGGTCGGTTAGTCGCAGCCATCAAGATGACCCCTTCTTTCGTATCAAATCCGTCCATCTCCACGAGGAGTTGATTGAGCGTTTGCTCTCTTTCATCATGGCCGCCGCCCACTCCTGCGCCTCGGTGACGTCCTACGGCATCGATTTCATCCATGAAGATGATGCAAGGAGCGCTTTTTTTGGCCTGGTCGAACAGATCTCGGATGCGGCTCGCGCCAACACCGACAAACATTTCCACAAAATCGGATCCCGAAATCGAGAAAAAGGGACGATCGGCTTCTCCTGCAACCGCTTTGGCAACAAGAGTTTTCCCAGTTCCTGGAGGCCCTACAAGAAGAACTCCCTTCGGAATGCGAGCACCAAGAGCTGTGAATTTTTGAGGATCCTTCAGGAAGTCGACAATCTCTTTTAACTCCTCTTTGGCCTCTTCAGCTCCGGCGACATCACGGAAGGTGATTTTATTGGTCTCTTTCGTCATGAGTTTGGCAGGAGATTTGCCAAAGTTCATGGCGGAAGAACCGACCCCTTTCATCTGGCGAGAAAAAATGAAATAGAGAAAAAGGATCACCAAGACGACGGGGAGAAGAGTGAGGACAAGGCTAAAGTAATTGGGCGCAGGCTCCTGACTCTTAAACGTTTTCTCGAGAACGGTATTACGAGGCTGATCGGGAGCTCGGTAAGGGAGCCCTTTATTGGCCTCAAAGCTATCCCATTCTTGTTTAGCTTGGGCAAACCAGTAGCTGAAGACTTCCGGGTCTTGTTTTTCTAGTCCCTTTGTCGAGAGCTCTTGGTTATTGAAATACCAAATGACAGAGGCCACTTTTTGCCTTGCTTTATCGAGGAGAGCCGTGTTTTGTTCGAGGTCCTGAGTCACTTGTGAAAATTGCTGCAATTCTTCTACGTAGGTACGGACGCTGCGCAAAGCGGAAAGGCGAACTCCATCTTCCTCTTTCCCAAGATCTTGAATAATCTTAGCTACTTCGTCGGTCACGGTTCGATACAAAGCAATCTGCTGATCCAAGGATCGGGTAGAACCGGAAATGAGCTTCTGATCCAACGCTTTGAGCTCTTGTTTAATCGCCTCGGTTCCAATCCCGAGGGCAGGAGATCGGAGAACAGCCACTAAATCGCGAAGCTCTCTAAAAGCTACATCGACTGCATCGGCGCTCATTTGCTGCTGAGCTAAGCTCAGAGCTTTTTGCACCAAAGGAAGAGAGACGATTTCTTGAGGAGGAATATCTCGGATGATGATCGAACCCGTTTTATCGGAAGTATCATACTGCGTTCCTACCACTACAAATCCCGAACGGGGGATTGCCATCCCACTGACTTTGAGATAGAGATCGGCCGCATCTTTCACATTTTTAGACAAAGTCTGGAGTTCAGATTCGAGATGGGCTGATGTGTCGACCAGCTCATGATTGCGATTCAGTAGCTCCAAATAACGAAAACGGGCTTTTCCCTCTTCAGAGGCTTCATCACGGAAACGACCTCCAAAAGTAACGAGGTTTTCGCTCTGGGCAATTTTATGGTTTTCCTCAGGCACTGTAAGATGGAGATTGGTCAAATGCTCTACTTGGTGACTAAAAGAGACTCTGGCTTCTCGATCGGACGCCAAGGTCTGAAGTCCAAAAATGAACAAGACCGCGGCAAGGATAAAAAGCAAAAAGCCACCCGGCAAACCTTTCTTCTGTTCTTTCATGAAATATTCTTCGCCCTTTTATTTGAGGCTTTTGGAAAAGCCCCTCCTATTAAACCATCTTTACCTGTTAAAAGGCAACGCCTCGACGCCTTTGGAAGATGAAAAACTCCTCATAGCAAAATGGTATTAAATTGTCTTCCTTTTGCACAATTCATTGGTAACGAGACGCTTAATAGCATTGGATGGAAGATCCTCTCGCGACCGGGTCAAGAATAGGGTCTGCTGGAAAACAGCTATCCAGTAAGAATGAAAAAATACTTTGAAAAAGCGTCGATTTTCTTCTAAATGCTCAAGAAGAGATTCCATGAGGGTGCGGGGAATTGAAAGAGACTCTCTTTTCAATCGAGTCTGGATCAAATGGCGCCGTTCAATTCTCTCAAGATCTTGACAATCAAGAATAAAACCCCAATCACAGGTTTCTAGAAAACGGGTGGCAATTTTTCGATCGAGGTACGATTTTAGTTCATACGCTCTTTCTGAAAGAAGAACGAGATTATCGATGATCTCTTTGCCAAACGACTCTCTCAAAAGAGGGAGGCAATCGGTTCTCAACCGAGAGCGAAGATAAGCAGGATCCTGATTGGTGGGATCTAGAAGGAATGAAATCTCTCTTTGTTTTAATGAAAAGAGAATCTCCGATTTTTTGATTTTGAGGAGAGGGCGCCAAATGGGAATTCCTTCCCAGGAAGATTCCATTTCCATCCCGCCTAAAAAGGGAAGAGAAGCCCCCTCGAAGAGTCTCTTGAGAGCGGTTTCAGCTAAGTCGTCAGCCTGATGCCCCAAAAGAAGGGCCTGAAAGGGGTGGAGAGCAAATAGCGAGCGAAAAAAGGAGAGCCGCTCGAGACGACAAAATTCCTCTCGATTTTTCTCTGGGACTTTAGAGAGACGAATCGAATGAAAAGGAATCGATCGCATCTCCAT
Organism: Chlamydiota bacterium; assembly: GCA_027451585.1. Lineage (GTDB taxonomy): Bacteria > Chlamydiota > Chlamydiia > Chlamydiales > SM23-39 > DAIDHZ01. The sequence goes on along the minus strand of DAIDIZ010000043.1, from coordinate 1,360 downwards.
CTCTTTGCGGATCTGCGCTGCTTCTTGGCTACTTTCTTCCCGCCATCCATGATCGACATGAGCCACATGGAGCAGAGGACAAGGAATCTCCATCAAAGCGTGAAAGAGAAACTGTGAATCAGGACCCCCTGAATATGCGAGAAGAAGAGGTCTTTTTTGATCCAATCGACAGGACAGAAATTCTTTTACTCTTTTCATTTCCGGTACATAGTTATTCTGGTCCAAAGATGCCCCAAGAAAACCGAACTATTCTCGACGAGTAGTTCGGTTTTCTTGGGGCATTTTCGGAGAGGAACGAGTATAGTATATATTGGAAATGAGTCAAAAGTCGACTTTTGATCTTCGTTCGATGTACCATACACCGCATGTCTAGACTATGGCGTTTCATTGGCCTCGGGTACTTCCGGATTTTTTCTCTCTCGGTCACTTCGTTCATCCTGGTTCTTCTTGTTTCTCGCTTCAAAGAAATCGCCCGATTTGGCGCTTTGAGTTCAGATCTTGGGAAAACAGGCATATTCCTCCTCTACCAAGTTCCCCTCATCCTCCCTCTCGCTCTTCCCATTTCTGCTCTCATCGCTTCTTTGCTCTTATTCCAACAATTAAGCCGCACCTCTGAACTCACAGCACTCAGAGCCTCCGGAATTGGTCTAGGATCTATTCTCGCCCCCCTTTTTTTAATGGGCGTTTTTTTTTCCCTTGTCAATTTTTGGTTTTGTGCAGAGATTTCTCCTTTTTGCAAACGAGAATCAAAGCAACTGCTCTATTACGAAACGTCAGAAAATCCTCTTTTACTCTTGCAAAGACAAAATTTAGTAAAAGTCAAAAAAAGCTACCTGAAGATGGATGTCAAAGAGGATGGAAAGAGGGCTGAGAACGTTTTGTTTCTCTCTGTTAACCACAACACCGACCATCTCTTCCTGCTGGAAGCTGAGAAACTGGAAATGTTCGATAAACAACTCCAGGCTTCCCATCTTTCCATTGTGACTCACCTCCCATCAAATCAGGCCGATCAATTTGATCCTCTGCTTTTGGAAAACCAAGCCTTCTTATCGACAGAAGCCTTAACACTTTCTGATGCCCTCAGAAAAAACCGTCCTCGCATCGACACCGCCTCCCTCGAATTCCCCCTCTTACGCCTAAGTTTGAAGGAAAGCAAAGCGATCAAAAAAGGATGGATTGAGATCGATAAAAGAATCTCCCTTGCTCTTGCTGTGCTCAATTTTACCCTCTTTGGGGCCGCCTTTGGAATCGAAAAAGGAAGATACCCTTCAAAGAAAAATCTCTTCATCGTTATCTTGACCACCCTCTTATTCATGTTGAGTTACTTCCTCGCCAAAGAATCGAAAGGGAGTCTGCTGGT
>DAIDIZ010000042.1 GCA_027451585.1 Chlamydiota bacterium | reverse complement strand
TGGGGTTAATATTATTCAATATTGACCCCAATTTTTTTTATTGGAAATTTGATAGCTTTAAATCGGCTTGCTTGGGCCATTTTGGAGTGGAACGAGTATATGATATCAGGTATTGAGGACGGCTTTGATGTGTTCGCAGTGCTTTGATCCGCATGTACAGCCGATTGGATCTCCTAAAAAGACATCATAGTATTCATTTTTATCAAGCGGATTGACCACATGATAGAGACGTTCTTTTGTTTGAGAGACCTCCCAGTCGCGAAAGCGAAGGTCGCTCTCCTGCACCTCTTCTTCTTTGGGCTGCAAGAAACGGGCTAATTGACAGTACATACATTGGCAGTCGCTTTGAGGCTTGTCTAAAACAGAGGTGTCTTCAAACCCCAGAGAATGGAGGATTATCCCGATTTTCTCTAAGACATGAGAGGGGATAGGGGGTAGGTTGGCTTGTTCGGGATTGTGTTGCATGCCCGACCCAAACGACTCAATCAAACCTTCTCCCTTTAATGGAAGGCTGAATGTCATCGAAGGGTCTAGCCCGGTCATCTTGGGCGTGGCGGTATTGAATTCAGCATGTGCTTGAAAGATTGAGTCAATCTCTTGCTCTGAAAGATCGGGAATTTCTATTTTAGATCCTTCTTCTAAAGAAACGATAAGTCTTTGATTCTGTACATGTAAGGAGGAAACATGATCCCAAGTGGTTGAAATATAGGGGGGTATGCTAAGTAAGCGGGGGGTGATTTTCATGTCGGATTTCTCCTTTCTTTGTACCTCATTCTACCTGACTTGCGTCTTCTTTGTCAAGCAGGAATTAGCAGTCGGTGAGTGCGACTGCTTGTTTTGTTTGCGAGATAGTGAGCGCTTTCTTGACACCCAAGTGGGGGGTCTCTATAAGTGCGCTTAGGATCATCAGGAAATATAGGAGGGGCCATATTGACATCAAGATAGCCGATGAGAGATTTTTAGCAGATGAAATTTGCTACAATGCTCTGATAAGTTGTAGCCATTATTGTTTACGGTCCATTAAGGAGGTTGCTACAAAGGAATATTCGTTTAAACAACCAAAAAAGGGAAATTTTAATGGAATTAACTTCTCAGTCCATGCTCAGTCACGTACAAGTTAGAACAGAGGATACCAAAGTGAGTAGAAAAACGTTTATCATCGATACGAATGTATTGATTCATGATCCTACATCGATCAAAAAATTTAAAAACAACGATGTGGTGATCCCTCTTTCCGTATTAGAAGAACTTGATGGACTGAAGAGAAATCTAGATGAAGTGGGGAAAAATGCGCGGGACACTCTTCGTTACATTGATTCACTCAAAACAGGCAAAGCCGGAGACCTTCACGAAGGCGTGACCATTCCTGAGGGTCCTAAAGTCAGGATTCATTTAGAGATAAAACCTGAGAGGGTAGGGGGTTTTCCTTTGCCGCTCGATCGCAATAGCAACAAGTTTCTTTTAACGGCCCATTTGTTGAAGGCCAAGGGAGAATCAGTTGTGATTGTCTCCAAAGATTTTGTGACTCGGGTAAAAGCAGAAGCCATGGATCTGGAGGCGGAAGACTTTGAAAACCTGAAATCTCCTTATGAAGAGCTTTATCGAGGCTTTCGAAAAATTGAGGCGGCAAAACAAGACGTCGATCTTTTCTATAAAGAAGGGGTTGTTCCGGTCCTTGAGGAGAAGTTTCGTCCCAATGAGTATGCGCTGCTCACTTCTCCTGATCAGAGTTCTGCTGTCGGCAAATACAGTTTGAAGACAAAAAAAATCGAGCCACTTCTCCAAGTCAATCGAGATATTTGGGGGATACAGCCGCTTAATATAGAGCAAAGATGCGCGATCGATTTGCTTTTGCGTGATGATATCCATCTGGTCACCTTGATTGGGCAAGCGGGAACGGGGAAAACTCTTTTGGCTCTTGCCTGTGGGATGAGAAAAGTCTTTGATGAGAATGTTTACTCTCGTATTTTGATCTCAAGACCGATAGTTCCTTTAGGGAAAGATATTGGCTATCTACCAGGCACCAAAGAAGAAAAGCTGTATCATTGGATGCAGCCGATCTATGACAATCTCGAATATCTGTGCGCGACAACAAGTGGCGAGAACAATAGTAAGGCGGCTCTTGGTTTCATCATGGAATCTAAAAAGATTGAGATGGAAGCCGTCACCTACATTCGGGGTCGGTCTCTTCCCAAAATGTACATGATCATTGACGAAGCGCAAAACTTGACGCCTCACGAAGTAAAGACGATCATTTCTCGAGCCGGCAAAGGGACGAAAGTGATCTTAACTGGAGATCCTACTCAGATCGATAATCCCTACCTGGACAAAGATTCGAACGGCCTTACTTACACAGTGAACAAGTTCAAAAATCATAAGATTTTTGGCCACATGTTCTTGGAGAAGACCGAAAGGTCTGAACTCGCTTCCGTTGCAGCAGAGATTCTGTAGCTTCGGGACCTCCTCCGTTTTGTTATGCGGGGAGGGTAATTTCTCGGTTGAGGAGACTCACAATCTGCAGCTCCCCATAATGGGCAAGCCAAGTCTCCTTAACTACATTTTTAGCGAGCCATTCGGGTGTTATGTAATTTTGGTTCAGCAAAGCGGTATTAGTCACAGAATCCGAGGTGATCAGGTTTTTAATGTTCTTTGCGATAATCGAGCCATCCCGAAAGACCGCCAGCATGAGAAGATTAGCTGCGAAAATAAAAGGGTGGGTAATCGGAATTAGGTTCCTCATTAGATGAAATGTAAGAACGGCAATCGCCGAAAACGCGATAGATTGAACGGCGTTTAAAGATTTTTCGATTGTTTCTCTTACAACTTTTCTCTCCGGGCTGACGAGAATGTGCTTGACCTCTTTAAAATAAGTCGGTTGCATTGAGCCCCATAGTCTTGTGATTCCCATTTTCTTCTCCTTTTAAATAAATACTTTATAATTTATCTGACCGATCTTTAAAAAACAATCTTCTTGCTCTCAAGGAGGAATACCAGTTATTCTGTCCTTTCATTGGAGGCCATTTTCATGGTGATCAGAGCAACTTTGCAGTTCTACCGCTTAAGAAAGTCAAAAAAAGTGTTGCGGCGTCTCGACCAACTTTATCGGAGAAAAGAAAATCATTTAGAGCCACACGCGAAAGAAAAAATTTTGAGTCATTTATCGCATCTTCAATCGGCTATTTTAGAGAAAAATCCCTCCTTGGCAAAAGAGCGATCTAGAGAGCTTGTAGAGTTGGCCCGCGTATTCATGCGCAAAGGCCCTTTTGAGAGGGTTCGCGATTTTACAGTTTCGATGGGGATTGCTTTAGCCTTTGCCATTGTGATTCGTCAGATGTGGTTTGAGCTTTTCACCATTCCGACAGGGTCTATGCGCCCTACTTTGAAAGAGAGCGATTTGCTCCTCGTATCCAAAACCTCTTTTGGTCTTAATATTCCGTTGACCCCAGCCCATTTTTATTTTGACCCCTCTCTCGTGAATAGGGGGGCGATCACCGTCTTTACTTGCCAGAATATGGATGTAGAAGATTCTGATACGGTCTATTTCTATCTCTTTCCTGGGAAGAAGCTATTTGTGAAAAGGCTCATTGGAAAGCCTGGCGACTCTCTTTATTTTTACGGCGGGAAGATTTATGGAGTCGATCGCCACGGCAACGAGATTACCGATTTCAAGGCCTCTTGTTTTGATTCTTTGGAACACATTCCCTTTATTCATTTTGATGGGAAAGTGGGAGTTTCTCATGCACAGGGAGGGAGAGTTTTTCGGGCCGCACAATTTCGGCAGATGAACCAAGAAGTCGCGTCTTTGAGTGCAACCCCATTTGGCTTTGTCGAAGGGGAGATGGGAAGAGAATACCCTTTTGCTGATTATAGCGATTTGTGGGGTTTTAAAAATTATGCAATGGCTCGTCTGCTTACAATGGAGCAATGCCAAGAGCTCTATCCCTCCCTTGCTAAAGATCTCGAAAAGGGGATTGCCTATCTTGAACTGACCCACCATCCGAGTCTTAAAGAGGGGAGAGTTGTCCATGATGAACACAACCGAGTCCGTCCTGACGTAGGGAAGAGCGTATCTGTTTTGCCTCTTTCACAAGAACACATCGATCGAATCGCAGATCACATGACTACGTGCCGCTTTACCGTGAAAAATGGAGTCGCATCTCGTCTAGGATTCGATCTCCACGATCCGGCTTATGCAAAGTTTTTCCCTAAAATGGAGGGGGTTCCTAACGGGACTTATGAGATCCAAAACGGTAAAGTATCGAGAATCTATTGGGGCGGGTTTGCGAAAGAGGTTTCTTCCGACCATCCTCTTTATAAGAGATCGGTGGAGAGGATTCTTTCCTTATACAATTTAGGAATTGAGTTTTTAACCGAATATTCCCCTGGGAAAAAAAGTCGAGTGGTTCCTTCTCGCTATGCCTACTTTAGAGAAGGGGACCTCTATCTTCTTGGACATCCGATCGTCAATCGAGACGACGTGAATCTTGTCTCATTTTTGAAAAAAGAGAAAGATCGAGAAGCGATCTCTACCTCCGTACGCCCTTATTTTGCCTTTAAAGATCAAGGAGCTCCGATTACCTCTGAAGGGAAACTTGATATTGAGTTTATCCGCAAATACGGCGTGAAGGTTCCTGAGAAGATGTACATGATGCTTGGAGATAATCACGCGATGAGCGCCGATAGCCGTCAATTTGGATTTGTCCCGCAGGAAAATCTGAAGGGAACAGTGCGGATTCTCTTTTCTCCGATTGGGGAGAGATGGGGATCATTGCCACAGAGTGCGCAATCGTTCTTTACGTTCCCAAATCTTTTTGTTTGGACGATTGCAGCTCTCTCTGGTGGAGCTTACATCCTGTATCGACGACGTCGATCAAAACTTTTTTGAAGATCTTTTTTCGTCCATATTGATGCAATATGGACTTCAAAAGAGGCCCGTCAGAGCTCCGCTAAGATGAGTTCGATCTTTGCCTCTTCTCCGTTGAGATCGCAGAGAGTTCCTTCAGAGGCAATAAACTGGATATCGACCGCCAAAATTT
>DAIDIZ010000041.1 GCA_027451585.1 Chlamydiota bacterium | reverse complement strand
CAGGGAGAACAAGAGGATTCGGCCGAAACCCCAAGAGGCGCCTAAAACGGAAGATGCAGAAGGTGATTGGCTCAGCATCGAGCACCCACTGATGACGATGAAGAAGCAGAATGAGGAACTGAACAAAGCGTATGAACAGGAGCAGCGGGAAAGGGAGGCTGTTCGATTAAAAGCAGCTGAAGACGCTCGTCTAAAAAGGATCGCGAGGGGGTTAGTGTAATATGCTAGTACCCCCCCAGGCCCGTGGGTAGAGGTACTCATTATCAAGCGCTGCCTTGAACTGTTTGGCTCTAATGCTTTTTTTGCAGGACTTCTCTTCTGTTAACATCTTCGTCGCAAGCATGCGCTCTCCCCCTGACAAAAGACAACCGTAGAGGATCGGGCGCTTTGAGACAGAAGCCAATACAGTTAGTAGGATTTTCTGATAGAAAAAACGAGAAACTCAAATAAGGTGAATAATCATGACAACATCGCTTTCTTCTAATAGACAGAATGGAACTCAGGCGACAACATCTCTTGAACGAGAAGAGTCCTCGTTCGACTTTATTAGACCATTCGACAGCCTGGAACTCGACTACTTAGAGCCAATCTCTTCTGGATCTTCCAAAACAGCTTTCCTAAAAGAGTTGTACGATGGACTGACCAGCAAAAAACTTGAGCATCTTATATCCCCTTTAGCCAAAAAGATATATGAGGGGGGGGGGCTGAGGCTATCCCCACCTCAACGGAAGAAAGGTCAGTCGTCTCAATCATTATAAGAGAGGTTAAAAAAGTCTTCTAAAATTGAGATCTACTCGTTCCACTCCAAAATCATCCAAAGCAAACTGATTTGAAGTACAAATTTTTAATAAAAAATTTGATACCTTTAAATCGGCTTGCTTGGGCCATTTTGGAGTGGAACGAGTATACACTCTAAACGGAACCCCTAAACTGTAGCGCGCTGAAGATTCAGGTCAATAGGTTTTCTAGAACTTCTTTCACATCGGGATAAGAAAAGTTAAACCCCTGAGAGGAAAGCTGTTTTGGGACTACATGTGCGCTCGCAAGCAACATCCCTCTGCCCATCTCTCCCAAAATAAGGCGGATCACCCAAGCAGGGATCCGGAACAGATGGGGACGCTGGAGGACTTCGGCAAGCAAATGAGAAAAGACCTCTTGTCTCACCGCGCGCGGCGATACCAAATTGACGGGCCCTTCTAGAGAGCTTTCTAAAAGAAAGGTGAGGGCGCCAATCAAATCTTCCTGGGAAATCCAACTCATCCACTGGCGTCCTGATCCAAGAGTTGCACCCAATCCTTTCCGATAAATCGGTAGCATCTTTTGCAAAGCCCCTCCTCCTCTTCCCAGAACAATCCCGAAACGAGCTTTCACTACCCGCAAACCTCTACCCTGAAGAATCTGAGAAGCCCCCTCCCACGCCTTACAAACAGAAGCGAGAAAAGTGTCTCCTCCTTCACTTGATTCATCCAATATCTCCTCGCCCCGATCCCCATAAAAACCGACCGCAGAGGCAGAGATAAATACACCAGGAGGATTTTTTACTTGTGAAAGAAGGGATACAAGAAAGGCGGTCCCCTTTAATCTGCTTTGTAAGATCGCCTCCTTCTTCTTTTTTCCCCAAAGGGAAAAAGAGAGAGGCTCTCCTGCTAGATGGATAACCGCATCAAAGTTCTCAAGAGAACTACTGATGAACCGTTTCTCCCAATCCCAGACAATAGCCCCTTTTTGAGCAGTCCGAACGAGCGGGATAACCTGATGACCTAAAGATGTGAGGTAAGAAGACAAAGGAGCTCCGATGAAACCCGAAGCCCCTGAAATGATGATCCGCAAGACCTATTTTTCCTTTTTGCAACCGCAACCGCAGTGAGGTCCACAGTGGCATCGTCCACAGCAATTAAAGAGCAAGCCAATCCCATAAAGACCAGCAACGCCCACAAGACCAAATATGAATCGAGCCATTCCTGAAGACATCCCTCCAAAAAAATCTCCTACAAGATCGTATTGAAAAAAGCCGACGAGTCCCCAGTTCAAAGAACCAACAACCATCAACAACATAGAGATAAAACGAACTGCTTTCATAGCTTCTCCTTAAAAAAGCGATTTATACCTATTTGGTACCGCGCCTCTTATCCTCATGTTAAAAGAATTCTTGACAATTGTCACGCGGGAGTTTGTTTTGATCGGTCCCCTTCACACAAAACCTTCCCCTTCTATCAATAAAAATAGTTAAAATTGAGATGCTTAAGGAAAAAACCTCGGAAATTGCCAACCGATAGATCTCAGGGAGTTCTGCAGAAAATGGTGCAAAAGTCGACTCTTCGTGTTGCTTTGGTACAACACATTTGTCTTTCTTATTGAGCCGTCTCTTTGACTTCAATAAAGAGAGATCGAACGTCCCGATCATGGAGCAAACCGGATATCTGATTGCCCACCTGAGCGCCGATCGCGCCGAGAAGGCCGAGCGGAGATTCGCAAACAATTCCACAGATAATGGCGTGAAAAGCAATCCTTATCCCGGGCAAACATGAATCCTCCGAGCCATCCACTCCTCTTCTCAGACTATAGGCATAAGAAGAAGGGATCAAAACTCTCACAGAACGAGCTATTTTGCTATCTACTAGAAGGAGAAACCTTGAATTAAACATCCCTAAAATTCTCTTGGGAAGACTGCGCAAAAGACCGGTTTGAAATCCCCCTCTGAACAACATTTCTTCTATTGGGGAAAAAAAGAGAATATCGCCTATGCAATCAATTCGCTTAGCAGCTTTCAATTCGAAGAGGTAAGATTCCTTTAAGGTGAGGAGCTCCTCCTTGATTTGAGAAAGAGGAATCCCTTTCCCTGATTTTACTTTCCATTGACGGGCTAATTCCTCGTAGAAATCAGGTGCCAATCTCACGCGCGCGCCACTTTCTATCAACCCCCCTTTTTCTGCCTCGTCAAGAAATTCTGTTTCCATCCATATTTGCGCTTCTTCTCTATGGATATCGAGAGCCTTTTTGAGTCTGATCACTTCGGACGGTTTTTCTTGTTTCTCAATTTTTCTTGACCTGAGCTGATCAGAAGTCCACTCATCATAACCCAAAAGTGGGGCCACTACATTCTTTCCCCCCTCGAAAAAGAGCTCAGAAGCGACAAACCCGACACCCCCACCCAAAAACAATCTCTTCAAACAAGAAAAAAAAATGAATCCAATGCGGTGGATCAGATGGGAAGGAGCAGAAGGCCCTTTTAACTTCAGAATAGGCACTGATTGATGTGTTGCTGACTGACTGATCGAAACTCTGTGCAATCCGTTCACAATTCTCCTTCAAATTGGCCAGAAACACTACCCGATCTCTGAATTTTTTGACAGGTTTCAAATCCCCGGGCGGATCACAATCTGGATTGTTGGTTCATAAGATCATAGAGAGCGGTTGTATTTGAAGGAAGAGACCTTCTGTTGACGATCTGCCTTAAACAAGCTGCGACCATTTTTTGCGCTAGAGCTTGCAGTTGAGGGCTTATCAGAAATTGCTCTGTGATGCCTTTCATCCATTGTTTAGTTTCTACAACATCAGCTGCAGATTCGGCATTGACAAGCTGCGTCTCTACATGGGAAAGAAAGTCTCCCCGGAAGGGGATGCGTCTTATATGATCAATACACATTTTTAAAATACTTATGCGCCTTATCCGTCCAAGGATATATACTCGTTCCACTCCAAAGATGCCTAAGCAAACCGATTTAAAGCTATCAAATTTTCAATAAAAAATTGGGGTCAATATTGAATTAATATTAACCCCGATTTTTTATTGGAAATTTGATAGCTTTAAATTCGGTTTTGTTGGGTCATTTTGGAGAGGAACGAGTATGTACATTTCTTAACCTGGCCAGGCAGGAGCGGCGGAAGACAGATTGAGCTGGAGTATTGCAGGATTGGGTGGGCTCGCTGGGATCCACTTAAAGGTAATTCCATTGATTAGCGATTGATCAATGGCAGAATAAGGATTGGAAGCGCTCGATGGAGTCACAACTTGTCTGAGTAAATCGACATTGTATAAGTAAGTAACTCCATTGTATGCAAATTGGACCTGGAATGGGTGCGTCGGATCAGCAACGATATTGGGAAGGGAGGTCTGTCCACCGCTGGGGGCTGGCGTTATGTGATTCTGAGAGCCGTCATACCAAAGAAAGGTGACTTGCATTGTTGTATTTGCTGAAAGGGGGCCAATTTGTACTTCGGCAGGAATTATCGGGTAGTTATTATATCCACTTTGATTGGTTGTATATTGATCATTATTGATGTTGAGGACTGGAGTTCCCTGAAGATTTCCTAATGTGATGACAATATAGGGGCTACAGGGGGTCGATGCTATTTGATACGAAACGGGATTTGCATAAGTGTCTTGAACAGAAGGATTGATCAATCCCGCCATATTCAAAAGGTCATCATAATCATACCCATATCCAGTTCCGTATCCAGGATTTTGCGGGACTTGGGTTTTTCCAATCTGCAGGGAATGTAACGACTGATCATAGGCGTTATACCATGTCCCGTTTGTAAAAGGGTAGCCTGGCGCAGATACGGAAGGATTCAGAAAGTAGCTATTGGTTTTCCCAGAAAGAGGTGCAATAGTGGAAAAGCCGCAGTTGTTATTAACGAATATAGGTGGTGCAGATAGCCCTGTGCAATGCAAATCGGTTGGAGGCGTCGCTGTCAGTTGGCTTGTATTTAAGGGAAATTCACCGATGGTAAAGAGAGCGCTGATCAACTTTGAGAATTCATTTGTGTAAGGAGCATATTGTGCACTAGAAGGTTGAAATGGCCAAATGGATCCACTGAGCAATTGCTCGGTTGTCAAACCGTTTGAAGAGCTGGAATTGAGAGCAATAGAGAGGGGCGGTGGAAGGGGAGGGCCTGAAGAGGGAGACCCGGAAGAGACATTGGTGAAGGTGAGGGTGTAGGCCGGATCGTTTGGGGCTGCAGTAATCTGGAAAAGATAGGTGAATGTATTGTCGCCCCCTGCTGGGAAAACTTGACACTTCATCGTATTTTGAGTGTAGTACTCGTAAGCTGACTGGACAAAAGTAGTTGTGGAAGTGGGGCCATAGGTCGAGCTATTTGCATACTGGGAAGGAAAATAAGCCTGAATACCCGCTGTAGAAGGTCCTTGGAAGCTGATATTAGAAGCTTGAAGAGCAATACTGTTTTTAGCAGCTAAGATTCTTACATAGGGGGCGACGTTCGGCGGGTTGGGTGGAAGTTGGTTTTCATACTGGTTTTGGTAATAGGAGATTGGAAGATGAGACCATGCTTTATCTCCTTGATTGTCAGCTGCTTGCAGTGCTTGTAAGAGACTTTGCATGAGAACGTCTCGAGATTGAGAGGGGTCAAATCCAGAAATGGGTGAGGATGGATCTTGGATTTGTTGATTCTTTGGGTAACCGAAAACTTCTAATTTCATCGGAAGGCAAAAGTAATCGACCCAGGAGAGGTTTAAAAAGATTTGGGAAGAGAGATTGGCTCCTGATACAACGTTTCCGTTGTTATAGACCAGTCCAAATTCGAAGTCTTGGTACCACGTATAGTAATTGGGATCTTGAATAGAAGTGACGGAACTGTCGATGATATCTAGTACTTGTCTTGAGGGTGCGGGATTGAAGTTGGTGGCAAGGTACATCGGATTGCCAACAGATAAATAGCCGCGGGAAGAAGAATTGATAGGGAGATAGATCAAGTAGGCAGGATCTGAGATGCCTGAAAGGGTGACCGGAGGGAGGTCATTAAAGGTTTTGCTAATTGAAGGGTCTGCTGAACTTGGGGATCCAGAAACTTCGGGATAGATGTATTGGCATATTCCTGAGCCGTCAGGAACCAAATAGCAAGGAAGTCCTGAAGGGTCTAATCCGTGGACTAAAAAATAGATGCTTTGGGGAGTCTGAAGTCCAGAGCTATCGACGAGGACCACAGGGACATAATTTTGTAGTGGCGTCGGAGCTGTAGCGGTAAGTGAGTTGAGAAAGCAGATAAGGGAAGGAAGAAAAGCCCTTTTCTTCATGCGGACACTCTTTTTACCGCGACATTTTAGCAAATAAAAATTTAAATACAACTAGGTTTCAAAAAATCAGGGATGATAAGCCCTGGGTTAGGGGCTACCCATCCCCTTAAAATTCAGAGCCTATCCCAAAATAGAAAAAGGCGTTGAAGAAAAGAGAATTCCAGGCGAAATCGGCGCTCCCTTCCAATCGGACTGTATCATACACAGTTAAGACGAGATCGGCTCCGCAATGCCAGCTGTTTCTTCCGGAAGGAATGGTTTTTACGGCAAAGGGTATAGGATTTATTTCGAAAGCGGTTGCCCAAATGGTCTCTGATTTATTTTGGTACTCTCTTTGAAAACTTGCTTGGACTTCTGCGAAAAGGGTGCAG
>DAIDIZ010000040.1 GCA_027451585.1 Chlamydiota bacterium | reverse complement strand
TCGTTACAAAACGATATTGGGAGATCGGCTTGCATCTCGCAAAGAAGCCACCCAAGCCACGGAAGTAACGATAAAACTGGATGTATTGAATCGGATGACGGAACTTGGGATGCCCAAAAGTTACAAGGTAGCCGGATAAATCAGCCTGGACCTAGCGTCCTAGATGCTTCACGAGGAATTGCGCAACAAAGCCGTTTTTAAGCTGCGCGAAAGGTGCTGAATTTCCGCGCCTCCTAAAGAGGTTTTTTCTTTTTAAATTTATCTAGGTGATCAAGCGCTTTTCCCGTCCCCAGGCAGACAGCCAGCAATGGATTAGGAGCCACAAAGACAGGCAAGCCCGTCTCTTTAATGAGCGCTTTGTCGAGACCCTTCATCAAAGCGCCTCCACCAGCAAGCACCATGCCCCTCTCGACGAGATCGGCTGCAAGTTCTGGAGGGCATTTTTCCAAAGTGAGTTTGACGCTTTCAATGATTTGTTGGATCGGTTCGGCGAGACACTCCCGGATTTCAACTGAGTTGATTCTCTTGGTAATGGGAAGACCGGCCACCTGATCGCGCCCACGCACTTCCATCTCAAGCTCATTATTTCCAAGAGGATACGCAGATCCAATCGTAATTTTGATCTCTTCAGCAGTCCTCGGACCGATCATGAGATTGTAGGTGCGTCGCATGTAATTCATGATGCAGTCATCGAATTCATCCCCTGCGATCCTTAGGGAACGCGATTCGACAATCCCGCCTAAAGAGATGATCGCAATTTCGGTCGTTCCACCCCCGATATCGATGATCATATTACCGGATGGTTCGTGGACTGGGAGATCAACTCCGATAGCAGCAGCCATTGGCTCTTCGATGAGAATCACCTCTTGGGCACCTGCGTGGAGAGCCGAATCTTCAACCGCCCTTTTTTCAACACCTGTGATCCCCGACGGAACCGCAATCAAAATTCTGGGACGAAATAGAGATCGCGCGGGGGTAACTCGTTTGATTAAAGCTTTGAGCATCCCTTCAGCGATTTCAAAATCGGCAATAACCCCATCCTTCATGGGGCGGACGGCGTGGATTTTTCGAGGGGTTTTCCCAAGCATCGCCTTCGCCTTATGACCAACTGCGAGAACTTCATTGGTGAGCGAATCGACCGCAACAACGGAAGGTTCCGCTAAAACGATCCCCTTTCCTCTCACATAGACAAGGGTATTGGCCGTCCCCAAGTCAATTCCAATATCACTCGAGAAAAGACCCGATAACTTGTGAACTTTTTTTGAAATACGTCTTTTTAATTCAGATAAAAAATCAAACGGGCTCTTTGCTTGTTGCATTGCTTTATGTTTCCAAGAGTTCTAGTACATCTTCCCATGTCAATTTCGAGATGGCTTCATCATCGCAGCTGACCACTTTCTTGACCAACCCTTTTTTCTTTTTTTGCATCTCGACAATTTTCTCTTCAATTGTATTCAATGTGATGAGTTTATAGGAAGAGACCGATTTTTTCTGCCCCATACGATGCACTCGGTCAGTGGCCTGATTTTCAACCGCCGGGTTCCACCACATATCATAGTGAATGACCGTATCGGCGCCAACCAAGTTGAGACCCGTCCCCCCTGCTTTGAGAGAGACCAGGAAAACCATGATTTTCGGATTTTCATTGAATTCTTTGACTGTCTCGAGGCGATTTTTGGAGGTTCCATCGAGATAAGAAAAGGAAATGCCCCTTTGTTCAAAATCTTCTCGCATGATGTGAAGCATTCTGGTGTACTGGCTAAAGATCACCGTTTTGTGATTGCCTTCGACAAGCGATTGGAGCAATTCGAGCAATAGTTCGTATTTTGCTGAATCCCCAGGCTCGGCTTTTTCTTTTGCAAAAATCGCTGGATGGCAGCAAATCTGTTTCAAGCGAGTCAGGGTGGCCAAAATATGAATCTGTACCTTATCAAAGCCCTCTTTTTCGACCAATTTGACAAGCTCATCGCGAGCTGTCGCCGCATAGGATCGGTAAAGTTCGAGCTGCGCATCGGAGAGTTGGCAATGGTAGACAATCTCGTCGATCGCAGGAAGATCCTTGAGCACATCGCTTTTCATGCGGCGCATAATGAAAGGTGAAATTTTGCGGCGCAAGTACTCGAGATTTTCGGTTTGCTGCGCCCCTGAAATTCGGATGTATTTCTCCATGAATCGATCGAAGGTTCCCAAAAATCCTGGCATGAGATAATCCATGAGGCTCCAGAGATCTTCAAGAGAATTTTCAATCGGGGTACCCGTCAAAATGAGTCGGTGAGCCGCCTGGATCATTTTCACCGATTTAGCGTTGCGAGTCCCTCGATTTTTGATGTGCTGCGCCTCATCTAAAATCGCGTAGCTAAAAGCTGTCTGAGAATAAACTTCGATATCTTTTTGCAGCAAGGTATAGGAGGTGATCACCACATCGAATTCATGAATCTTCGCAAGAGCCTTTTTCCTTTGGCCTGGGACCCCATCAATCACCATGACTTTCAGTTTTGGATTGAATTTGTGGAGCTCCTCTTTCCAATTATAAAGCAAAGAGGTCGGACAGATGATGATCGAGTGGGCATCTTTATTGATGTTATGATGCTGCGTCAGAGCTGAAATCGCTTGGAGGGTTTTTCCAAGACCCATATCGTCAGCCAAAATACCGTTGAGAAACATCGAGCGCAAACGCTCAAGCCACTCTACACCCTCTACTTGATAGGGGCGAAGATCGGCTTTGATCTCTTTTGGAACAGGTGTGGGGGTCAACATCATCTCACCCAACATTTGCCGCCTGATATCCAAGAGACGATCTGACATTTTGAATGTTACAGGAAGCCCTTTAAAGGCATCAGGGTCGATCGTCACGAGATTCCAAAGAGGTTTTTTCTCCGTGTGATCAGTGAGTTGCTTAATACCTATCTCATCAAAAAGTTGGACCCATTTGGCCATTTTTTCGAGATCGAGAACCAAAATTTTTGAAAAGCGAGATGTTTGCTCTTTTCTTGCTTTGAGTGCATCAAGTTCGAGATAAGAGCGCTTGGCAGAAAGACACTCCCAGAGAAGCTCTAACTTAACCCCTTTCAAAGCCCCCTCTACCTTCAATACGATCTCGTAATATCCAACAATACTCGATACATCGAGAGAAAGTGTGAATTTTGTTTCGTCATAAAGGAACTGATCGAGCAAATTTTGTGGACATTCAAACTGGATCCTATGTTGATTGCGAGGGATCACACACGTCATGAACTCGACAATCTTTTTCTCTGTTTTGGCCACATAGGTTCCCGCTTGGACGTTGAAGACAAAGTCTTGGAAAAGCTCTTCGATGATTTCCCTTTCTTCAACGAGATTGCGAGCAACAACCCCTTGAGGTGTGACGAACGTTTTGATCTCATCATAAGAGAGTTTTGTCAAGGAAGAAGGGACCTCTTGCCCTTCATATGTGAAGAAAAGAGACGCCTCCAACTCTCCGTCGAGATACGATAAATGGCATCTCACTCCCAGTTTCCCGGTGAACGGAAGAGTGACAAATTTTTCAATGATCTCACTATTGACCACCTCGGCAAATCGCTTGAGTTGTCCCAAAGAATTTTCGACAAAAGTCCCAAAGAGAGGTTCAGGGATCGCCATCTCTCGAATGGGGCTAAGGCCGAGCAAATGAGGTCTTTTGATGTGAGAGGAAAACCGGTAGTACGTATCTTGATAAAGCATGCCCGGTTGGGTACACTCGAAGAGGACCGCCTCATCGAGATGAAATGCTGTATCCGAAACAAAAAATTGCGGTTTCAGCAAGATTTTCGCTGAAGGGGGTTCGATATACTCAAGAGAAAACCGGAGCAACACTGGAGTTGCCGAGTAACGAAGAGGTGTTTCCAAAGTCCCCAAATAAAGGCATGGGAGAACCGGCATTTCATCATCGCTATTTTTGAACCCCCGAGGAGCCATTTGCTGCATTGCAATTTCATGCGTGCTCGCCAAAAGAAGGCCAAACACCTCAGGATCAAGCTGAGCAATTCTGTGAGCTTTCTCGTTTTGAGAGGCATCCTGGAATCTTGCATGCGCCTGAATGATCTGGAGTAAAGAACCTCCAATCTTATCAAAACACTTAAGAGAGAAGAAAAGGCGTCTTCCCGCTACAAAAATTGGCTCTTCATAGCGAACCGCATCTAGAAAGGCCTTCATCTGAGAAATCTGAAGGGGTTTAGAGCGAAACGGCAATCGGAGGGCGAGCTGAAACTCCACTTTGCCCCTCTTTTCCGTTTGCGCCAGAGTTTGCGGATTGAAAATCAGGGCAAGTTCTGCAGAAGAGAGCGCATTTTCTTCTCTTGGAATAAAAAAGGGTGAAGTAGAAAGGATATCCGCTGCAGCCACATACTCTTGTAACACCAGTTTTTGCTGACGAGCATCTTCTTTGACAACCTCTTTTTCTTTCGCTTCTTTGATTGCCTCAATGAGCTCTTTCTTTTCCTCATGATCGAGATGATCACTTTTTGCGATATCCGACTCTTTGGAATACTGGATTAACAGAGAATCCATCTTGTCTTCCAAGAAAAAAATCAGGGCCGCTAAGTGTTGACAATCGTAACGGCTTGGACAATCGCAGTTAGTGTGAATTGGTTGCGACTCAAAACGATCAACCTCGATTTCACTCTCATACGTATTTTCGAAATTTCCCAAAATGCGACTGTTGAAACGGATCGTCTCATTGTCTAAACGGATGATTTTCGCAGAGACAATTTTTTGTTTTTCATAAAGGTGTTTCCCCTCTTTAAGAATTGCAGGAGAAAAATCTTGTTTCATTTTGCGAAAATTCAACATACAACCACTCAACGCTACGGACATACACCAGGAGCACCTTTCCCGGGTCAGCGTCTTAGGTTTACCTTTTTTCTCAAAGATTGGCAACAAAAAAAATTTTGAATTGGGGAGAATTGCAACGCTCCCCTGACAAAGAGACTGGAGGACGGAAATGCGTGATCGCTATTGCCTGATAAAAAACAAAAATGATAGAATCCCTCCGCAATATCACCTGGATAATGAAATCATTATGATCACGTTATTAAGTTTTATCTTGTTATTGGTACTCATTTCTTTTTCTGGAATACGGATTGTGCAGCAAAACACAGTCTATGTGATCGAATTTTTAGGACGTTTCCGCCGGATTATGCCGGCTGGGTTCAACTTCAAATTCCCTTTTCTTGAAAGAGTCTCCGAAATCGTTACTTTGCGCCAAAGGAACTTTGCGCTGATCAACAAGTACCCCTCTCGTGACAAAGTGATTGTCGACGTATCAACCAACCTGATTTATTCGGTTGATCCTCACGAAGAAGGGGTGAAGCGCTACGTCTATTCGCTTACCAACCGCGACAAGTCGATCGGAGCGATCATTGAAAATTCTCTACGTACCTACATTGCCAAAGAAACGCATGAAGGGATCCTCGAAAAGAAAGAGGAGCTCGCCGCCCATATCAAGAGCGATCTCGACAAACAATTTGCCGATTGGGGCATGGTCATTGCCTCCTTCCAAATTACCGAAGTCTCTTTTCCAGAGGCCATTACGAAAGCCATGAGCGAAGTTGTAGCCAGCCAACAGCTAATGAAAGCAGCGTCCAATAAAGGGGAAGCGGTCAAAATTCAGACCGTGAAAGAAGCAGAGGCCGAGAAAGAGAGAAGACGACTTCAAGGAGAGGGAGTAGCCCTCGAAAGAGAAGCTCTCGCTCAAGGGTTAAAACATTCAATTGAGATCATGCAAGTAGCGACGGGCAAGCAAGCAGAAGAGATCCTCGCACTGCTCACTCTCACCCAGTATACAGACACCCTCAAAGCGATTGGGATGACGCCGAACACCAAAGTAATCTTCCTCGATTCCAGTCCGGGCAAGCCAAAAGAGCTGATGAGCCAGATGGTCCAGGCCTTCCAAGGAGAGTGATGAACAGGCTATGCGTAGATAAAACAAGATAGTCTCGTTCCACCCCAAAGATGCCCAAGAAGGGGTTTTAGCCGACTTTAATCGGATTTAACTTTATTGCTTGGAAATTGTCATTGATCCTCTCCCGCAAAAGTGATCGGATGTTAGGCACTTTGTCTGCAAAAAATCCTCGCACCTCCGCAAAAAAATCCCCACACGTCTCAAAAAAACGATTGTATAACGTTCTCTCCCTAAACACTTTCCATAACCGCTCTATCGG
>DAIDIZ010000039.1 GCA_027451585.1 Chlamydiota bacterium | reverse complement strand
ACAAAACGATATTGGGAGATCGGCTTGCATCTCGCAAAGAACCCACTCAAGCCACGGAAGTAACGATAAAACTGGATGTATTGAATCGGATGACGGAACTTGGGATGCCCAAAAGTTACAAGGTAGCCGGATAAATCAGCCAGGACCTAGCGTCCTAGATGCTTCACGAGGCTTTGCGCAACAAAGCCATGCGTAGCACAAAAAACAAAGACTTATCGATTTAAAATTAACCTTGAAGTGGAGCAAGTAAAAATTCCTTTCCGGTATAAGTTTAAAAATGGGCGACAAATGAGAAAACGCCGTTGATGAATTTCGGATAGTTTCTCCCCATAAGACTGAACCAAACTCCTCCAGTCATCCCGAGGCGCTGGCTCCAGTTGTATTCGATTGCCGGCGCGATACTGAGGGAATCTTTGGAAGGAAGTGAAATAGGCACTTGCGAGGTTCCCGAAAATTGCCCCTTATCGTGATGTCGGTAACGAAGATCGCAGGAAAGAGCCCACCTCTGAGTAAGATTGAATTCGATTGCCCCATCAAAGTTCATGTAATTCCCCGGAATCACCGAGCCTCGCGTCTCCCCTGTTCCCCCGTAAACGCTTCTCCCCTCAATCGACACAGGAACTCCCCATCGATACTCAGAACCAAACCGGATCTCTACATAATGGAGTCCAGATACATGCCAAAGATCGGAAAAAACAAGCCCCACTCCGGGAAACCAACACCCCCTTCCTATCCCATCGGTCTTTTGCTTCTCTTCGCTTAAATGATCGTATTTCCCCACCGGCAAAAAAGAGCGCACTGAAAACTTTAGAGCAGGCCCTCCACGCCGTCTCGTTGACCGAAAAAGCTGCAGATTGAGCTCGACGGGGACGTCTGCCAAGCCAAAGAACGAAGAGCCTCTTGTTTCCTGATACTTCACAATCGGAATAATTTGGACATCGACAAGAGATAAGATCCCAAATTTCGTCTGCAACCGAAGCTGCTCCTTGTAAAAATTAGCCGCCCTCTCGCAACGCCAATGGCTATTATATCTGCCCACATTGACAAGTGTATTTAAATAGGGTTGGAATTTTACGTCCCCTACTTTAACGACATGTGCGGAAGGAATAAGCAAAGGTCCTGTAAACCAAGGTGTTGGATAAGGACTAAATGAAAAGTCGAAAACCTCTTGCTCATCGGCAAAAAGAAAAGAGGCGAGAAAGCAAAAGAGAAAAAACAGTTTCACGTATGATATAAAATCCACTCAGCCAAGACAGAATCGAGCCAATAAAAACCTCGAGGAAGTCTTGGGTCTCCCAAATAGCCCATATGCCCTCCCCTCTTTGTCTTATAGACTTCGATATTTGATGGGAGATGAAGCCCATCTACCGATTCATGGGAAACAATCGGATCGTCCCCCGAAAGGAGAATTTTACAGGGGACCTCAATATCATTCAAATAATGGATTGCACTACACCGAGTATAGTAATCTTCGACATTGACAAATCCCGATCTTGGCACGGTGTAGAGGGCATCAAAGTCCCAAAGCCTCATGCTATTAGGTAGTTGAATGCGGGGCAGATCTTTGAACCGCTTATGGAGAGCGTGTACATCATTGCGTAGGCGCTTGTAAAAGTAACGCTCATAAATCCCCCCGGCTACAGCACTGATTCTCGAGGCAGTCAAAAGAAGATCCATCGGAGGGCTTACTGCAATCACCTCATCGATAAAGGCCCCCCCCATTTTCCCGAGCTCCCCCATCATTTTCAAGACAATGTTACCTCCCAAAGAAAACCCGATCAAAATAATCGGCGATAAGGGGTTCTCTTTTTTGAGCGCTTTGGCTGCGTCAAACACATCTTCACTCCGGCCGCTGTGGTAGATTTGCTTGGCCAGGCCTCGGCCACTGCCACATCCTCTCATATTAAACCGGGCCACCCTTATCCCAGATGGCTCCATCAGATTGGTCAACCGGAGAAGGTACGAAGACTCGTGAGAACCACAAAGACCATGGACACAGAGAACGGTTAGATCTGTTGGCTTCCACTGATAGGGTGTCGTGATCTCCATCACAATCTTATCTCCATCACTAACAGGGATGACTTTAGGTTCCGAAAAAGGCCGCGGTACCCAAAACATAAATGAAGAAAAATAGGTTTGTTGATGAGGATCCGAGATAACAGGACAAGGCTCGAAGGGCAATTCCTTGAATTTCACAACGCAACTCAGCTCTTAAAAGGGAGAATTTCGCCTCTATTAGTATCTAACCGGTTCTATTCAGACCGCTTAAGATAGAAAAAGACAAATCAACTCAACCTCTTATGACGATTTATATTAAAAATATAATTATATTTCAATACTATTAATAAATTAAGTTTAAAAAATCAAATATATTGACATAAAAAAACAAAACATAATACATTTTGCGGATCAAAATAATGAGGAGCTGTATGACAGTAGGGAATATTCAAGACTCTTTCTCTCTTTCGGAATCGAAAGATTTAGAAAACAGGGTTGTTCCAGACAAATTATCGAAAATCAAGGATGCTGCTTTCAAAGCGTTTTTATTGCTGAGCTCTGGAACGGCATTTGGTCTTTCTCTAGCGAAAACCCCTCGTTTGCGTTTGATCTGCTTGCTCGAGTTACCAGCCGTTAGTTATATAGCCCTAAAAGTAGGCCAAGCGTTTGTTAAGGCTCTGAAAAAAAATCCTCCGTCCCAAAAGCCTGCCCCTTCCCCAGTTTCTTCGGCTCAAAAGATGAGGACGTATCAAATGGTCCAAATCTCTGATTGCGGAGATCTCTTTGAAATCGAAGATGGCTCTGTTTGGAAGGTAAATCCCACAGACAAAGACAAAGTGGTTACCTGGAATTCTTCAGATCGTTTCTTTATTACGCAAAATCATTCAATATCATCAGGATTCAGTTATAAAATTATCAATACAAATACACTATTAGCAGCAGAAATAGATCTTGAAGAAAGTCCCATTGAAAACGGACCTCATACCCTCTCTGTCTCCAAATTAGATTTTGAAAAAAGAGAAGTGGTTTTAAAAGACTCCTCACGATGGAAAATATCTAGCTATGACGACCACCTTTTCCAAGATTGGCAATTCAACGATCTTGTAATCATTGGCCAAAATACCGCGGCGGACTCTCATGAGTCTGAAGCTTTGTTGATCAATGTCGATACAGGACATAAAGTCCGAGCAAGTAGGAGATAAGAATGTCTATGATACCCTCTAGAGTCAAATTTTTGCACGAGTCTATTGGTCCTTTGAATCGTGTTTTGGTAGCAGTTGCCACTCCTTCATCTATTTCTCGTGAAAACCGTGCAGTAATGAACGTGGCTCTCGCCGTTTTACATTCCGTTTTGGGTGTGTTGCTTCTCCCTTCTTACGGATTCATGCTTCTTCTTCCTAGGATCTGGATTCCCGCTGTACCTGATGTGATAGACAGGACAGTTCTTCTGATAGAAAAGTCTTCTTTTAAATGGATTTTGAAAGGCCCTACAACCAAAAAAGTAGACACGATTGACCCTGTCATCAAACAAATCGATTCTTCAGGATCTGTTTCCGTACTTTCTGAAAAAGCAAAGCCAATTGTAGAGCAATCAGCAGGTGTTTCTTATGCAACAAACGAAAATCCAGTTATTGCAAAGAACATAGAAAAGGCTTCCACGCAGAATTATTCAACCGAAACCACTCGTATAATAAAAGTTCCTGAACGGATCGTAGAAAAACATATCTATGTTCCTTATGAACCCAAAGAAAATACTCATTACGTTAACTACCCAGAAATTAAAAAGACCCGCACAGAATCAACTGTTAAGGCGCCTTCTCACGTAGCGAACAATTCTTTTTTTATCCTATCCCCTTCCGCTCCCTCATCTTCAGAGCCCAAACAAGAACCTTTTTTTTCGAGGGAGCCAGAAAGAGCCCCCCCTGTCGCTGTTAAAAGGTATTCTGAACCCTCTTCTTCAGAAAGGGAGATACCAAAGCGATTTCATCCTTCAGAAGGCGATCGAAGGCCCGTTGGGAATCGCAGTTCTGATTCTACAGAGAATACAGATTCCGTAGATGCCTCCGAAAACCCAAAAAAGCCCTTTCGTCCTTCAGAAGGCAATCGAAGACCTATTGGACAAAGACGGGAAAGAAAAACCGAAAACAATTGACTGGTCGTGATGGGGGTAGTAGTGAAGAAATACAATCCCTATCTTGTTCAAGCAATTTTCGGCAGCTTTCGCGCAGCTTAAAAACCGATTCTTCAGGTTGTTTCGGTATACACCACCTCCAGTCCAAAAGCACCCAAGAAAACAGATTTAAAAATATCAAAATTGGACGGGACACCTCTCGGCGATGTAATTGGAGATGGGGCTTACGATACGGTTGATTGTCGCGAGGCTGTGCACGATCGTGGTGGAAAACAAGTGATTCCTCCAGGCAAGAATGCGAAGTTACAACGAGGAGCACCCATAG
>DAIDIZ010000038.1 GCA_027451585.1 Chlamydiota bacterium | reverse complement strand
AGCAACTGGACCAACAGGACCTACGGGACCTACCGGTGCAACTGGTTCGACTGGACCAACAGGCGCGACAGGATCTACTGGGCCTACAGGAGCAACCGGGCCAACGGGTCCAACTGGTGCAACAGGACCGACGGGACCAACAGGCGCGACAGGGCCTACTGGCCCCACGGGAGCAACTGGGGCAACAGGACCCACAGGAGCAACCGGGCCAACGGGACCAACAGGCGCAACTGGACCTACAGGACCCACTGGCGCGACAGGGCCTACTGGCCCCACGGGAGCAACTGGGGCAACGGGACCTACCGGTGCAACCGGCTCGACTGGACCAACAGGCGCGACAGGGCCTACCGGGCCCACAGGAGCAACCGGGCCAACCGGGCCAACGGGGCCAACTGGTGCAACAGGACCTACGGGGCCTACAGGAGCAACTGGACCAACAGGCCCAACTGGGGCGACTGGACCTACGGGACCTACCGGTGCAACCGGACCCACCGGGCCTACCGGTCCGACAGGGTCTACGGGTCCAACTGGTGCAACAGGACCAACAGGCGCGACAGGGCCTACTGGCCCCACGGGAGCAACTGGACCAACAGGCCCAACTGGGGCAACAGGACCCACGGGCGCGACAGGATCTACTGGGCCTACAGGAGCAACCGGGCCCACAGGACCCACTGGGCCTACTGGTCCGACGGGGTCTACGGGTCCAACTGGTGCAACAGGATCAACAGGCGCGACCGGCCCAACAGGCCTTCGCGGTTCGACAGGACCAACAGGCACGACTGGTCCCACTGGACTTAAAGGACCAACAGGACCCACTGGCTCAACAGGTCCCACCGGTCCGGCGGGCCTTCGAGGCCCAACAGGACGAACAGGATCTACTGGTCCAACCGGCAAAACAGGACCAACAGGTCCGACAGGTCTTCGCGGCTCCACAGGCCCGACAGGAGCAACAGGTCCTACGGGTGCGACCGGTAGAACCGGACCCACTGGCCCCACAGGGAGAACAGGACCTACTGGACCAAAGGGACCAACTGGTCCCACTGGCTCGACAGGACCAACGGGACTTCGAGGCCCAACAGGACCAACAGGCTCGACTGGACCAACGGGTCCTATGGGAACTTATTCCAGAGATTTCGCCTTCGCTTATGCAACGAATGCTCAAGTTGTAACAAGTAATGGCGTCATCTCTTTTACTTCTCAAAATTTTTCACTCCCTGGCTCTAATATCTCCATTAACGGAACTGGAGCTATCCACATCAACTCCGGGGGCTATTTCCAAATTAGCTATGGATATACAGTTGGTAATAATATCACTTCGAAAATCGCCCTTCTCGTCAACGGGGCTCCAGTGCCAGGCGCTGGCCTTCAGGGTAGGGCGGGCACACGAGGGCATGGTATTGGATTCTCTACAACCGTCATCGTCAATCTCCCTAATCCAACTTCCTCTCCCAATATCATCCAATTACAAAACATAAGTGGCGCCTCATTTACTCTTTTTAACGCCGGCAGTACAAGCTTACCCTCAGCTTATATAACAATTATCAAGCTCATGTAGATTTCATTTGAAATCATTGACTGATCAAAATAAACTATAAACCTATGATCACCCTTGGTATTGAAAGCAGTTGCGATGAGACTTCGGCTGCCCTTGTCAAAAATGGCAAGGAAATCCTTTCTCTTGTCACCGCTTCTTCTGCCGAAATTCATGCGGCTTATGGCGGGGTCTTTCCCGAACTTGCTTGCCGCCGTCACATCGACGCCATTATCCCGGTGATCGACGAGGCTTGCAAAAAGGGCGGGGTTCAACCAAAAGAAATCGATTTGATCGCCGTTGCCCGAGGCCCTGGTCTCGTCGGGGCTTTGCTCATCGGTATGCAGGTAGCAAAGGGTCTTTCTATTGCATGGGAAAAACCTTTGATCGGTGTCAACCACGTCGAAGCTCATTTGTATGCCGCAATGATGGGATCTCAAGAAAATCCTCAATTTCCGGCTCTAGGACTCGTCTTATCAGGTGGTCATACACTCCTAATCCGCATTGATGGCATCGGTCATTATTCCATCCTCGGCTCGACGGTCGATGATGCTATCGGCGAAGCTTTCGATAAAGTAGCTGTCCTCTTAAATCTCCCTTATCCAGGCGGTCCTCATATCGAACTTTTGGCAAAAGAGGGTCGCAAGGAAAATTTTTCTTTTAAAGCAGGCCTTGTCAAACGCAATCCCCTCGACTTCTCCTTCAGTGGCATTAAAACCAGCGTCCTCTATGCAGTCAAAGATCGAACGTTGACACTTCAAGAAAAAAAAGATGTCGCCGCTTCCTTCCAAGAAACTGTCTTTTTAGATGTAATTCGAAAAGCCAAACTCGCTTTCAACCAATTCAACCCAAAGGCAATCTGTCTCGGAGGGGGGGTCTGCAATAATCTCCGACTACGAGACCTCTTCTCCTCTCACTTCCCTTCTGCCCAACTCTTTTGGCCTCCCAAAGATCTAAGCCTCGATAACGCCGCTATGATCGCAGGACTCGGATTTCAAAAATTTACACAACACTCCCGCTCCGATCCTCTCGATATGGAAGTAGCAGCCCGCATCCCTCTCAGGTAACTGAAAAACTCAGTTTCTATTAACCCTATAAAAAGCAAAAAATCGACGAACCTTGAAATTTTGCAGTACCTCTCTTGCTTAAATTTCTCTTTATTCGATATACTTACCCCAAAAATTCACCGAAGGATCTCCCATGGCTAAGAAAGGTGCTCGCGAAAAAGTTCGACTAAAAAGTACTGAATCTCACGAATGTTATTGGACAATCAAAAATAAGAGAAATACCACCGAACGGATGGAACTCAAAAAATATGATTCGTCCCTTCGCCGTCATGTGATCTTCAAAGAAGCCAAGTAGTGTTCGAGCTATCCATAGCTCTTAAGTACTTGATCCCCAAAAAGAGATCGATTTCTACCGCCTTGATTTCTGCTATGTCGGTAGTTGTCATCTCTTTGGTCGTCTGGCTCGTCTTGGTTTTCCTCTCGGTCACAAAAGGGATCGAAAAAAATTGGCTCCAGAAGCTCACCTCCCTTCACGCCCCTATTCGCATTTCCCCCACAGACGCCTATTACCAGTCTTACTTCTATCAGATCGATGCTCTTTCTTCAGCTTCAGGATATACCTACAAGACAATCGGTGAAAAAAAAGAGGCTACCCTCTCAGACCCCTTTCAACCCGAAATCGACGCAGAACTTCCTTCCTCTTTAGCGCATCCTCATGCAATAGCAGGCGTTTTATGCGACCCTGTAAAAAATGCGTACCAAGCGTTAGAAAATGTGCGACAACAAATCCCTCAACTTTCTTTCCAAGACTATGAAATCGGCGGGGCCTTGATGCGCCTTCAACTTAAAACATCAGGCTCCTCCCTTTCCCAAATGACTTACCTCCTCTCCTTTCCTGATCAAAATCCTCACCTCCGTTCTCTTTTGGTCTCGGAACAGCCTCTCGACTTTACCCAAGAACCACCCACGCAACTCTCGTATGCCCACTTTGTGAACGGCCACTTGGTCTTACCCGATACGCGCAGTGATATCCCCGCCATCTTGCCCAAAAATTACAAAGAAAGCGGGGTTCAGATCGGAGACTTGGGGTCGCTGAGTTACACCGCTTTTACCATCGGGTCAATGCAGGAACAAAAAATCCATTTCCGGGTCGTCGGCTTCTACGATCCGGGGATCATGTCGGTCGGCAATAAGTGCCTCCTCGTTCCCAAAGAGATAACTCGAGAAATCCATGGTTCTCTCCAAACTTTTTCTCCCGATGGAACCCCAACAAATGGGATTTTTGTCTGGACTCCCTCTCTAGAAAAAACAAATGAAATTGCAGAGGAACTCTCGTCCCAATTCGAAGAATTGGGGATCTCTCACTATTGGAAAGTCACAACATACGAAAACTTTGAATTTGCCAAAGATCTCCTTCTTCAATTTAGAAGCGATCGAACTCTCCTTCTCCTGATCGGCGCCATCATCTTGATCGTTGCCTGCTCGAATATCGTCTCTCTCCTCGTCCTCCTCGTCAATGACAAGAAAAAAGAGATCGCCATCCTCCAATCCATGGGCGCCTCTTTCAAAAGCATTGCAGCCATTTTCGGCTTGTGTGGCATCCTCATGGGAACTGTGAGCTGTCTCCTCGGCTCTCTGCTCGCCATCCTCACCCTTCGCAACATCGATCTTCTCGTCTCTTTTTTAAGCTCCATCCAAGGACGAGCCGCTTTTAATCCTCTCTTCTTTGGCCAGTCGCTTCCCAATCAGCTCAGTAGCGAAGCCCTCATCTTCGTTCTCATCGCCACCCCTATTCTCTCCCTCCTTGCGGGGCTGATTCCTGCGATCAAAGCTAGCCGTATCCGCCCCTCTTCTATCCTGAGGAGCGAATGATCTTAGAGGCTCGAAATCTAACTAAATCGTTTCGCTTACCCGAACCTATCACCCTCTTCTCTGGCATCTCTTTGCAAATAGCTGCCGGAGAATCGATCGCTATTACCGGGCGCTCTGGAGAAGGGAAAACGACACTCCTTCACGTTCTCGGCACCCTTGAAGCGCCCGATACAGGAGAGATCCTCATTCACAATATCCCCTTTTCTACTTCCAACGGCCCTTTCTTACGCAACCGTTATCTCGGATTTGTCTTCCAGTCATTCAATCTCCTCGACGATTTTAGCGCGCTCGATAACGTCCTGATGCCAGCTCGAATTGGAAGAAAACCGTTAGATCTAGAATGGGGTTCTCATCTTCTAGAGCTCGTCGGACTCAAACACCGAATCGCCTTCCCCGCTAAACTCCTCTCAGGAGGAGAAAAACAAAGAGTGGCGATTGCAAGAGCTCTTTGCAATAACCCCGATTTGATCCTCGCCGATGAACCCTCCGGCAATCTCGATCGACAAAATAGTCAAGCAATTGGTGAATTGCTTTTATCAATCACTGAACAACAAAACAAAGGGCTCATCCTCGTTACCCACGACGCCTCTCTTTCCCGTTTATGCAAACGTCAATATCTCTTACAAGAAGCCTCTCTTCACGAAAACTTCTAGCCAAGTGCCTATCATTCTGCTATAAGCTTGATCTTTAAGAGGAATGAATCAATGCATATTTTAATTGTTGGAACTGGATACGTTGGACTTGTCACAGGTGCCTGCTTCGCAGAAATGGGTCACACAGTGACTTGCCTTGACATCGATGAAAATAAGATCCTCCAACTCCAACAAGGAAAAGTGCCCATCTTCGAACCCGGCCTCAATGAACTCGTTAAACGAAATCTCGAACAAAAAAGGCTCCGGTTCACTACCAATTACCAACAAGCCGTAGAAAGCTCCATCGTCTGCTTTATTGCTGTCCCCACCCCATCCAAATCTGACGGCTCTTGCGATATCAGCTTTGTAGAAACAGCCGCTAGGCATGTCGCTAAATACATGAATGGCTACAAAATCATCGTCAATAAATCCACTGTTCCCGTCGGAACAGCCAACCGAGTAGCCGAAGTGATCCGCGAAGAAAGAGGAAACTCTGTTTTATTTGACGTAGTCTCTAATCCTGAATTTCTCAAAGAAGGAGCAGCTGTTCAAGATTGTTTAAAACCCGATCGCATTTTGATTGGTTCTTCCTCTCAAAAAGCAATCGATATCATGAAAGAGATCTACGCTCCATTCACTTTGAATCACGATCGCTTGCTCGTCATGGATACCCTCTCTGCCGAAATGACCAAGTATGCAGCGAATGCGATGCTCGCCCTCCGGATCTCGTTCATGAATGAAATCGCCGAGGTGTGTAAAAAAGTGGGCGCCAATGTCAATGAAATCCGCAAAGGAATTGGCTCAGACTCCCGTATCGGTTACAGCTTCCTCTACCCAGGCGTTGGCTACGGAGGATCCTGCTTTCCCAAAGATGTAAGAGCCTTAATCGCTGTTGCCAAAAATGTGGGCTGCGACCCTCTCATTCTCCAAGCAACTGATGAAGTGAACGAAAAACAAAAACAGATGATGGGCAAAAAAATCCTCGGTTACTTCGCTTCCCGCGGCGGTGTCAAAAATAAAACAATTGGCATCTGGGGACTTTCCTTCAAACCTGACACGGATGACATGCGAGAAGCCCCTTCCCTCGTCCTGATCGAGGCTCTCTTAGAAGCTGGAGCCCATTTACGCCTCTTTGACCCCGTCTCCATTCCTAAAGCAAAAACACTTCTAAAAAATTCCCCCCACATTACCTGGTGCGAAAGTGAATTTCAAGCAGCACAAGGCTCCGACGCCATCGCTCTTTTAACCGAATGGAAACAATTCCGCCTCGTCGATTTCCAACTCGTCAAAAAAGAAATGAAGGGCATTGCTTTCTTTGACGGGCGAAATCAATACAAACCACTGGATATGAAAGAGAAAGGATTTGATTACATTTCCATTGGCGTTCCCGATCAACTCCAAACATCGAAATGGCCATGATCTCCATTCACCATGATCCCCTTAAAAGACTCTTTGACCTCTTTTTTAGTCTCCTCTTCCTCGCTCTCTCTTCTCCCCTTTTTCTTTTCCTCATGATCTTGGTAAAACTCACCTCAGAGGGCCCTATTTTTTATAAAAGTAGAAGACTTGGTAGAGGGGGAAAAATCATCCACTGTCTTAAATTTCGCTCCATGTACAAAGATGCAGAAGCAAGACTTCACCATCTACTCAAAACAGACCCTCTTTTAGCCAAAGAATGGAAATCCTTCCAAAAGATAGAAAAAGATCCCCGCATCACACCCGTGGGTCACTTTTTAAGGAAAACTTCTCTTGATGAGATCCCCCAATTTTGGAACGTCCTCAAAGGAGATTTAAGCGTCGTCGGTCCAAGACCCCCAACTCTCCTAGGCCCCCCAGAAAAGTATCTCGAGGAAATACACTCCCTCTACGGCGATAAAACAGAAAAGATCCTCTCGGTCCGCCCCGGAATTACAGGAGTATGGCAAGTCTCCGGAAGAAGTCAAATCCCGTTTGAACAACGAAAAGCCATGGAAGAAGAATACGCCATGCACCGCACATTTTGGAAAGATCTCCAAGTTATTGTAAAAACGATCCCTGCCATCTTCTATACAAAAGGAGCTTTTTAATTATGCAAGAGCAAACCGTTTTAGTCACAGGAGGGGCAGGTTATATTGGAAGTCATACCTGCAAAGCGCTCAAAAAGGGAGGCTTTCTCCCCGTAACCTATGACAATCTCTCGACAGGGCATCGATCCTTTGTTAAATGGGGGCCCCTTTGCTTTGGCGATCTCAGAGACAAAGAAGCGCTTCGAAGAACCTTTTCCGTCTACCAGCCGATCGCCGTTCTCCATTTCGCCGCTGACGCAATCGTCATTGAATCAATGCACAACCCAGCCAAATATTACTCCAATAATGTGACCTCCTCGATTGCCCTTCTAGAAGTGATGCAAGAATACAAAACCCCCTACCTCGTCTTCTCCAGCTCCTGCGCCACTTACGGCAATCCCAACGCTCCTCTCATCACAGAAACCCACCCCCAAGCCCCGATCAATCCTTATGGAAAATCCAAATGGATGGTCGAACAGATCATCGAAGATTTCATTGAGATCCATCACCTCAAAGCCGTTTGTTTGCGCTATTTTAATGCTGCAGGAACCGATTTTGAACGCGAAGTCGGAGAAGACCACCACCCAGAAACCCACCTGATTCCGCTCATCATCCAAACAGCATTAGAGCAGAGAAGCGAACTCATTGTCTACGGAGATGATTTCCCCACAAAAGACGGCAGCGCCGTGCGCGACTACATCCACGTCGAAGATCTCGCAATCGGCCACGTCAAGGCATTGCATCACCTCCTCAATGGAGGGAAAAGCAGTTCGATCAATCTCGGCACAGGAACCGGTTATTCCGTCTTCGAACTAATAGAAATGGTCGAACGATTTGCTGAAAAAAAGATCCCTTTTCGAGTCGAAAAACAAAGAAAAGGAGAGCCCTCTCATCTCGTCGCCTCAAATGAAAAAGCAAAACAACTTCTCAATTGGACCCCCCTTTACTCCTCCCTTCCCACCATCATTGAATCCGCTTGGAATTGGCATTCACTAAGAGCCCTAACACGATGATCCTCCTCGGGTTTCTTCTCGCACTCTTTGCGCTCCTCCTCCAAACCTCAATGTGCTTTCCATTTGTCCTTCTTGTCTTTGCCCCTTGGATCTCGCTTCTCCTTTTATCAACCCCCCTTTCGCAAGCCCTATTTCTCGCCTCTTTCGCGGGAGCAATTCTCGATCTGCTCTGCGATGATCCGATGGGAGTCCATGCCCTCAATTACACCCTTTCCGCCCTCTTCCTATCCCAATTCCACCGCTACTTTTCTTACGAACATCCTCTCCATTTGAGCCTATTTACCCTCTTTTTTTCTTTCGTTTCTACCCTTCTGCAACTCTTTCTTCTTTTTCTTTTTGACAGAAGAGTCCCTTTTGCAGGAGAATGGGTCCTTGGCGATCTTTTCGTCATGCCCATTGTCGATGCGCTCTACGCGCTCCTCTGGTTTGCTTTCCCATTAATCGCCTATAAAAAAGGAGTGAAATATTGGAGCCAAATGAAAAACCGCATCTATCCCACCTAACAAACCTTGCGATCGAAGCCGCCCTCCAAGCAGGCGCCATCCTGAAAAAAGGCTATGGAACCCCCTTTTCCATTTCCCAAAAACAAGGAAATCATAACCTCGTCACCGAATACGATTTCCTCGCAGAAAAAACCATCCTCTCCTTTCTAAAATCAAAAGTACCTGACTCTGAATTCATTGCAGAAGAAAGTGGACTCACCGGATCGTCCACAGAACATGTCTGGATCGTCGATCCGCTTGATGGGACAGTCAATTTTGCCCATCAAATCCCGGTCTTCTCGGTCACCATTGCACTCGAAAAACAAGGACATCTCATTTCGGCTGTCACCTATCAACCCATGACAGAAGAACTCTTTGTCGCAGAAAAAGGGAAAGGGGCCTTTTGTTTTTTTTCCTCCGACCTAGAAAAAGGAGGCAAAAGACTCCAAGTTTCTCAGACAAAAAACCTGACAGACGCCATTCTTTCGACAGGATTTCCCTATAATCTCCACGAAAATCCGTACCATTGCATTGATCACTTTGTCGACATCCTCAAACTCGGCATTCCAATCCGAAGGCTCGGCTCTGCCGCCATCGATCTAGCTTATACCGCATCAGGCAGGTTCGACGGCTTCTTTGAAGTAGGCCTCTCTCCTTGGGACTGCGCAGCCGGCATCCTCCTTCTCGAAGAAGCGGGAGGCAAAGTGACCACTTGGGATCAAAAACCCTTTCTGTATCGAGAAAAGACCCCTATTTTAGCGACCAATAAAGCCATCCACCCCGCTCTTGGCAAAATCTTAAACCAAGACGTAACACGATGAAACTGATCGACGGAAAAAAAATTGCCCGAGAAATCCAACAAGAGATCGCAGAAAAAGTGGTGCAGATCCACAAACGAAAACCTGGGCTCGCTTTTATCCTTGTTGGAAACCACCCCGCATCACAAACCTACGTCCGAGCCAAACAAAAAGCCTGCGCATCGACCGGCATTGTCTCTACACTCCGATCCTTTCCAAGCTCCATCAAACAAAACGAACTCATCGAACAGATCCACCTACTCAACCAAGACGAAACAATTGACGGAATCCTAGTTCAACTCCCCCTGCCCCTCCACATCCATGAATGGGCCATTATGACAGCGATCGCCCCCGAAAAAGATGTCGACGGATTCCATCCGATCAACATGGGAAAACTCCTCTTAGGCGATGAAAGCGGCTTCCTCCCCTGTACCCCGAATGGCATCAAAACTCTTTTGCACCGCTACCACATCCCCATTTCAGGAAAAAAAGTCGTCATCGTCGGAAGGAGCAATATTGTAGGCAAACCACTTGCCGCCATGCTCATGCAAAAAAAAGATGATTGCAACGCAACAGTTACCGTCGCCCACAGTAAATCAGAATATTTAACAGAAATCACTCGAGAAGCAGATATTTTGATCGCCGCGGTCGGATCTCCCCATTTCATCAATGAAACGATGGTACGCAAAGGAGTTGTTATCATCGATGTGGGGATCAATCGACTTACTGACCAAACCCTTGTTGGAGATGTCGACTTTCAGAAAATAGCACCCATTGCTTCTGCGATCACACCCGTTCCCGGAGGCGTTGGCCCCATGACCATTGCCATGCTCTTAAAAAACACATTCATTAGCTATACTACCTCCATTCCAAAAGCACCCAAGAAAACCGAATTGTAAAGCATCAAATCTTTTATTGAAAATTTGATAGCTTTAAATCGGTTTTCTTAGGCACTTTTGGACTGGAAGAGGTATACATGAACACAGAAACCCCACCCCCCTATGAATGGATGGGAGAGAATCGCTCCTCCTCCTCCGTTTTTTTCGAGAAAACAAATCCCCATCTTTTAGATCAACTCTATGGGAACAACCAAGAGCTTTATAAACAATTTTCCTCTTTTGCCACTGCTAAAATAGTCAAACGCCTCGCGAACGCCTATGAAACAAAGGGAGGCTCCCATTTTCTCAAAAACCATCTTGAAGCTATTGGCTCTTGGCGAAGAGAAATTGCCCAAGAAATGGGATCCCAAGGATTCCAAAATTTTGGAGTATTGCGCAATAGCCCATCCAAAACAAATGAAGATTACTACCTGACCTGGTTATCCGGCCCCTTTTACATCACAGCCGCACAAAAATGGCTTGATTCAACCCTCCACTTTCTCAACTACACCCTTCCCGAAACAAGCCTTACCCTCAACGAAATGATGAGCAAAATAGTCCCTGGTGCTCTCTACACAAAAAAAGGATCCATTGGCAAAGGGACTACCACCCTTCTCATGCAAATGAGAACAAACGAAGAAATTGAAAACATGAGAGAGGCCCTCTCTTTTGATCCTACTAACCCATTTAGCCCCCTCACCCTTTTTTTTTCCGATATGGCTGAAGACGGAACACTTCTCCCCTTCAACATGAAAAATTGGTTCTTTCTAGTCCGCTCTATCGAGTACCTCGAAATACATAAACCACCCAAAGAATCGACTATTCCCCTCTTTTTACAAGGAGAGCTTTATTTCGAAGTAGAAAATAAAAGAGTCCTTCTCTCCCAATATCTTCTTCGCATCGATCTCAATCCAGAAACTTCTCATGTCGAAGAGATCATCCCCCCCATTTTGATGCACCAAGACCTTGCCTTGATTACATCAACCCTCGAGATCATCGATGAAAAAATCGACACACTTCTGCACCTGCATCCCCTCACCCCCACAAGAGAGATCATCGATCAAATAGGAGAAATTCGGTACCTCTTTGCCCATACTGCCCCCTTCTCGCGAGGGAGTGCAGCGGTCGGGGAATGGTTAGAAACAGCACTGTACCATTATTTGGGATTCGAACAATTTCGACAAACAGAAGAGACGACAATCGATTTAGAAGCGTTTTCCTCTCTTTCGATTGAAGAATTCATCGACCGGTATCGAACCATCTTGTCCAAGATGAATCTAACCAGGATTTTTCACCACGCTAGTTAACACCGTCTATCAAAACGATCTGCAAAATCGCCCTCGTCATATGGGAGCTCTATAGATCGGTTTGCTTTGGACATCTTTGAGTGGAACGAGGATCTCTTTACATCGTAAAGTCGGCGAGAGTCTCTATATCATGACACAGAACCGCAAACGTTTCCACCGAAGGATCAGCTTTGTACATGCGATATGACTTCTCTAAAGAGGCCTCTTCTTTAGAAGACCCTACCCTGCCGCTTTCCTTCACAAGAGAAAAAATCAGCTTCAGTTGCGTTTCCATCTGAGCCCCGAGACGCTCCCTCTCTTTTTCATCACTCTTCCAATACTCGACAGCCATGTCCTTCAAACGACTTAAAAGTTTGTCCCATTCTTTCCGACTCATGCAATAACCCCCTGATTTTGTTCTTTTCGAGTTCTATATAAAATATAGAGATTACTGCCCACAATAATCATCGCACCAAAAACAGTGAAAAGATCTGGCGATTTCTCCCACCAGAGAAAATCAAGAGCCACTACCCAGAAAAAGCTCGAATAGTCGATTGGGGCCAAAGTAGATCCTTGAGCAAACCGGAGAGCTTGAGCAATCGCATATTGTCCTGCTGCTGTCACAACCCCCACAACCGCAAAAAACATCCAATCTTGCCAAGGCATCGGCTGCCAGCGAGAGAATAGGAACGGAAGGGTCACAATGATCATCGTCACATTCGGATAAATCGCGATCGCAAGACTATGCTCGGACGCCGCCAACCGGCGCATCAAAATTTTATTAAGAGCTCCCAAGAACGTAGCAAAAAGGACAATCAGAGCAGCCATTTCAAAAACCCCACTACCCGGCCTGATGGCGACCACCACTCCCATCAATCCAACAGCTACGGCCAGCCACTTTTCTCGCCCCACCCGTTCTTTCAACATCCAAGCGCTCAATAAAATCATGAAAAAAGGAGACGTATAACTCAGTGTATAAATGGTCGTTAACGAAGCTGTGGAAAAAGTATAAATGAAACAGTAGGTGTAACCTAGATTGACAGCTAAACGAATGGCATGAAGTTTCTTTGATTGAGTAGAAAAAATATTTTTGAAATCCCTTTGAAAAAATACAGCCCCTAAAAGAGGAATAAGACGACTAAATGAACGCAAAAAACTCGTTTGCAAAACTGAATAGGTACCCATCAAATGCTTCACAAACGCATCAGAAATCGGGTAAAGAGCTAGTCCAAGAAGCATCAAAGCCACCCCAAGCAAAGCTCTGTTTTGGATCGTTCGACTCGAATTAGAAGAAATCATCGTGCTACTCATTTTACCTGGGATGATCTATTTTTCTCTTGCAATTTTTTCTTTTCATTGAGAAAACGGGCTTATGAAAATCATTCTTTGCAGGCACGGAGAAACGGCCTGGTCCCGCGAGGGCAAACACACAAGTTTTACCGATCTTCCCCTCACTTCCGAAGGGGGGACCCAAGCGAAAAAAATCTCCTTACAGCTAAAGGAGATTTCTTTTGAAATCGCCTATTCAAGCCCCAAGAAACGGGCCTTACAAACGGCCTCCCTTGCCTTAAACGGGAAAGAAGTGCTCATCGAGCCCTTAGCCACTGAATGGAACTACGGAGATTACGAAGGGCTCACAACAAAAGAAATCCGAGAAAAAAACCCTCTTTGGAATCTTTTTTTCGACGGGGCCCCTCGAGGCGAATCACCTCAAGAGATCGGAGAAAGAGCCGACGTTCTCATCCAAAAATGGATCCAAGAAAGAAAAACCTTGCTCCTCTTTGGCCACGCCCATTTCTTTCGCGTCCTCGCTATGCGATGGATCGGGCTTCCAGTTTCAGATGCAAGGAGATTTCTCCTCTCCGTGGCTTCAATCAGCATTCTCGGATTCGAACGGGAGCAAAAAGTGATTGAACAATGGAATCAACGATGACCACCGCCTCAGCTCCCCCTACCCAGTTCAAGCCAATTACTCAACTTGGGAAAAAATATAAGAAACATAGCCTCTTCGTTTCCAAGCGAAAAGAAAATCGGAAAGAGCGTACGAAACAAAAGTCTCTTCCGGAGAGGGAAAAGCAGGATCCATACAAAGAACTTTTTGCGATTCTGCATCATACCCCCTCACAACGAGGAGATGCCCTGATTGATAAGGAAGAGCGCTCCCATTCAATGGACCCCGCACACTCACAACCACCGGGACCCCGGAAGAGAGCTTTCGGTACAACTCTCCAAAACCTGCTAATCGTTCGACCCAACATTCCCAAGAAGGGGAAATCACTGAAGAAGCATGGGCTAAATTAAGAACCCAATTGCCAAAGATATCAAAACAAAAGTCGCGAGATCTCTCTGCAAAAAAAATAGGATCCCAGTGATCGGAAGAAAGAAGATACCGAATCACCGCTGTCGAGGAAGCTGCAGAGCAAAGAGAAGCAAAACGAGGATGCTCCAAGACCATCTGAGAAAGTCCTTTTAAGGGCAATTCAACAGAAGCAACGCCTCCAAACTCAGCATCTTGCGCTTCTCTTTGTTTTGTGTAGACATGGAGAGAAAAGAGAGATTCACCTGGCCCCTCTACCCGAATTCGAAATCCATCTGCCTGATGCCCATCCAAAATCTCAATTGTGTCCTGGTCGGATCGAACAGGGAAATTGTCAACCGTTTGAGAAAAAGTGCACTGGCTCTCTCTACCCCATTGAGCATAAAGAAGATCAGGAGACCACACAGTTCCGACCTTAATGTTTACATAAAAGCGATAGTCCTGATCAACGGGGCGCTGACCATTCCAAGTAAAAATCAGCTCGGTGAAAGGAGGCACGCAAGCCTCTTCCCAATCCTTTTTCCCAGTCCGTTCATGAAACATCATACCAACCCCTTCTATAAAATAAAAAATAAGACCCAAGAAAATTTTGAGAAAACTTGATTCCCTATTCACAATCCTCCATAATCTGGATGGAGAAGGAGACACCCCCCTATGCCATTTGCAGTGACTATGCCTAAATTATCCCCCACAATGCAAGAAGGAACGATTGCTAAATGGCATAAAAAAGAAGGTGAAAAAGTTGAAGCAGGAGAGCTTCTTTTAGAAGTCGCGACCGATAAAGCCACTGTCGAATACAACGCTCTCGACGAAGGTTTCTTGCGCAAAATTCTAGTTAAAGAAGGGGAGAGCGCCACCGTCAATCAACCGATTGCTGTATTGACCGAGCAACCCAAAGAATCGATTGAAGCCTTTCTTTCCAACCTAGCCACCCCAGCCGCCTCGCATGCGCAGACAGAAACCAAACAACAGAAAAAAGAGGAAGAACCAGCCCCACAAGTTATTTCTCGAACTCCCATCGCTACCTTTACTCCTGAACCCCCTTTAGAAAATTACACCTTTGCATTCCCCTCAGAGATCGAAGAGAAAAAAAGAGCCGCATCCCCCCTTGCGAAAAAACTTGCTAAAGAAAAAGGGCTCGACCTCTCCACAGTTAAAGGGACAGGACCTGGAGGAAGGATCACAAGTCACGACCTAAATCTGGCCCAAAGCGATCAAATTGTCACTTTTGGTAGAAGAGAGCTGCCCACCGTTCCGCCCGGTTCCTTTGAAGAAATCCCCCTCTCTCCCATGAGAAAAGTGATCTCCCAAAGACTTCAGAGTGCAAAGATGTCGATCCCCCACATCTACGTCCATCAAGAGATCGATGCAGCCTTCCTATTCGAGACACGCGAACACCTCAAGAACGGCAATATCAAAGTCTCGATCAATGATTTTATCATCCGAGCTGTTGCCCTCAGCCTAAAAGAACATCCCCATTGCAATAGCGGCTTTAACAGTGCCTCCGGGTCCATCATTCTCTTTAAAACGATCGACATCTCAGTGGCCGTGAGCGTCGAAGGAGGTCTCATCACTCCGATCATCCGCCATGCCGATTACAAAAATATAGGAGAAATCTCAGTTGAGATGAAGGAATTGGCCGCAAAAGCCAAAACAGGAAAACTCCAACCCGAAGAATATAAAGGAGGCTCCTTTACCATCTCCAATATGGGAATGTACGGCATCACCGATTTTTGCGCGATCATCAATCCCCCTCAAGCAGCCATCCTTGCAGTCGGCGGGATCCAAGAGTGTGTCCGTGTCAAAAACGGACAAATCACAGCAGGCAAAAAAATGGACCTTACCCTCTCCTCAGATCACCGGGTCATCGATGGAGCCGAAGCAGCCAAGTTTCTCAAATCGGTCCAGAAATATCTCGAAAATCCCAGCCTACTCCTTATTTGATCGCTTCTTCTCCGGAGGGAGCATAAAATGAGGCAAACAGAAGGCCGATCGTTGTATCGCTGGAGTGTAATATCTAAGAGGCCCCGAGATCTTTCCCATCCTTTTTTTTAATGTCTCTAAAGGAGCCGTGTGCTGAACGTCGCTCGCCCACCCAAAAGCGAATAAGCCCCCCATGTGACTAGGAATAGAGGCCAGAAAAAAAGTGACATAATCAAAGAAAGGCTTTCTCTTCTTAATCGAGATTTTCAGAGCCTCTCTTTCAAGGAAAGGGACTCCGGCAGCATTCACAAAAATGCCACCATTTGCCAGACGAATCTTACACCCCTCGTAAAACTCCCTTGCGCACCAATCTGGATTGTAGGCTAAAGGATCACACAAAATAACCTCAAAAGAGTCTTGCGAACACAAAAAGAAATTAAAAGGATCCTCAGACAGGAAAGTAACCCGAGGATCCTCAAAAGCCCCCTTTGCAAGTTCAGGCAGGGCAGCTCCGATCACCTCTCTTGATCGATGTTGCCTTTCTAAGACAACCACTTTTCGCACATCGATGTGGCGAAGCACCTCTCGCAAAACCCCTCCCGTCTCTCCCCCTATAATGAGAACCGAAGTAGGTTTACCGTGACCTAATAAAGCAGGATGAACCATCATTTCGTGGTAGATGAACTCATCTTTTTCCGTGAGACGAAGCTCCCCATTCACAACCAGGACCTTTCCAAAAGTCCGATTGTCAAAGATGAGCAGATCCTCTCCATCAACCTGTCCATGATAGATCTCCTTAGAGATCTCGAAAGATTGATGCCAACCGGGCCGAATCGATTCTTCATACCGGTCCATACTAAACAAAGAAGAAAAGAAAACCCAAAGCAATAAAAAAGACATACTCCTCCTGGCTTTTTGCCACAATCAAAGCGCCGAAAAGCCGACTTTTGAATCATTTTCGGTATAAGAGAGATCCATTATTCAGAGTTGAGAAACATTTGCACAACAAGAAAATTTGCAGTATACCGAAATTACTCCATGAGAAAGATTGTACTCATCGCCTCTCTTCCCCTACTTCTCGACGCCCTTCCCTATGAAGTGCGATTCATCGGCCTTGAGAATCGACAAGCGATCGAAACCCTTTTAGACGTTTCTCAACTCATCGCTCTCCAACATCGCCCTCCTCCCTCGATCAACGGACTGCGCTATCGAGTATCAGCTGATATCCCTCATCTCTTACAGGCACTGCGCGCTTATGCCTATTACAAGGCAACCATCACCCCCAAGATTGAGATGCACCAAGACACGGCAAGAGTCGATCTATGGATCGATCCAGGACCTCAATTTGCATTAAAAAACTACTCTGTATACGGCGGAGAATGTAGAGAGATAGAACCCGCACCAGAGATGTGTTGCCCTTTTATCCCCAGCCAATTCGGCCTTACAATAGGAAGTCCAGCCCTTTCTATCTCAATCATCAACGGAGAGCTCAACCTACTTACCGAACTTTCCAGATGCGGATACCCCCTCGCTTATATCGATAAGCGAAGAGTAGAGGTCGATATGAAAGAGAATACTGTCGATGCCGCGTCCTGTGTACACAAAGGCCCCTTGACCGCATTTGGTCCCACAACAATCTACGGAATCGAACACATCAATCCCCATATGATCCGAAACAAAATCTCCTGGAAAGAAGGAGAAATCTACGACTCCGATTTAGTCAGAGAAACCCAAAACCGACTCTTAAAAACAGAGCTCTTTAGCTCCGTCATGATCTCTCACGAAGAAAGACTAGACGATCAAGGAGAACTCCCTTTAAAAATGAGAGTCACCGAAGCGAAACACAAAAAGATTGCGCTCGGAGTTTTCTACGCCACAGTCAATGGCTTTGGAGGGAACGCCACCTGGACAAACCGAAACTTCCGAAACATAGGAGAAGTCGTGAGTACCAAGATCGAATTTGCCCAAAAATCGTATGAGGGACTCCTCACCTACAAAAAAACAGATTTTCTCCAGTTCGACCAAAACTACCGAGCCCTTTTAGAGTTAAGCCACGAGAAAATCTATCCCTATCATTCCCTTCTCATGCGCTTCGCAAACTTCATCGAGCGCCCTCTCCGATCCTCAGGCTACCTCTCGATTGGACTCAAAGTCGATCACATCAACGTCTCTAATAGCGCAACTAACGGGACCTACTTTTTGATCGGAACTCCCCTCTTTCTCAAATACGACCGCTCCGATAATCCCCTAGATCCCAGACAAGGATTCACAGCTGCCTATTCCGCCACACCCTATCAATCGCTCCAGGAAGGATCGACCCACTTCGTCAAACAGCGACTCACAACCACTCTCTATCTCCCCCTTCTCCCCTCTAACTGGTGCATCCTAGCCTTAAGGACCCAATTCGGGTCGATTGCGGGCGCTAGCACACACAAGATCCCCCTTCCCAAACTCTTCCTGGGGGGATCTGAAGACGATCTACGAGGCTACAAGTACCAAACAGTAAGTCCACTTAAAGGGACCAAACCACTCGGAGGAAGAAGCGCCTTTTTCAGCTCAGCAGAACTACGAATCCGGATCGATAAAATCGGGATTGTCCCCTTTGCCGATTTTGGCACAGTGTCCAAAAAAGAGCTCCCTAGCTTCGATGCCAAATGGTACAAATCAATAGGAATTGGCCTTCGGTATTTTGCCTTCTTTGGGCCGCTACGCTTTGACATCGGATTTCCCCTCGACAAGCGAAAACACATCGATAACAACTACCAGATCTACGCCTCAGTGGGACAATCTTTTTAAAGGACATAATCTCGACCTTGTACATTTTTTGCCGGCATCTCCGGAGAATGCCATCTATCAAAAGGGATCACTCCTCATAGACAAAGTCATTGAACTTGGCCTAAGGTCGTGGATGAAACATTTTGAACGCCGCCTGCAGTCGACTATTGGACACATGAGTGTACCGATCGGTGGTGGCAATATCTTCATGCCCCAACATATCCTGAATAAGCCTTAAGTCAGCCCCCTTTTCCAGGAGATGCGTCGCAAAAGAGTGGCGCAAAGTATGAGGCGAAATCGGCTTTTGAATCCCCGCCCTCTTGGCATAAGTCTTAATTTGTCGCCACACAGTCATCCGATCGATCCTTTTTCCTCTTAAAGAGACAAAAAGAGGCCCATTTTCCTCATCTGTTTTCCCTCTATGATGAAGCAAATAGTGATCCAGTGCCCGTAAAGCCTGTCTCCCAACCGGGACAACCCTCTCCTTTTTCCCCTTTCCCCGCACCTTGACAAAAGAATCATTCACATCACAAATCGATAAAGAACAAAGCTCAGACACCCGCATACCCGTTGCATAAAGCAGTTCAAGCAAAGCCTTATCCCTTGCACCAATCGGCTCTTCCTCATTTGGTTGAGAAAGCAAAAGATCCACCTCTTCAATCATCAAGACATCAGGCATAAACTGCCCTATTTTTGGCGTCTCAAAAAAAGCCCCCCAATCGGTTGAGACCACCCCCTCTTTTTTCAAAAAGCGGAAAAATACCTTGATCGAAACCAAGATCCGAGCAATCGAAGTCGATGCATACCCTTTTGCCTGTAAAGAAGAGAGAAAAAAGACAATATCATCAGACACAATCCTAGAAAACTCTTTGAAGACAAGCGAACCACAAAATAAAGCGATATCTCGCCCATAAGCCTCCAGAGTATTGAAAGAAAGCCCTTTTTCCGTTTTTAGGAAATTGAGAAAATCGGAGACGACCT
>DAIDIZ010000037.1 GCA_027451585.1 Chlamydiota bacterium | reverse complement strand
ATATACGACGGCATCACCCTTTTTGGCCTCCTCTAGGGCTGGCTCCAGGCTTTTTTTTAAACTCCTCCTGTTTTACAGGGTCAGCTTTGGCAGGGATTCCTGCCACTTTCCTTGGTTCCATGCCAATCTTGTGTAGAAACTCTCGTATTTGAGTCTTACCTCTCTTGATCCCAGTGAGCTTTTCAATTTCGTTCTTAGCCACTTTAACAGATTCAGGGGGATG
The DNA here is from genome assembly GCA_027451585.1 of Chlamydiota bacterium. Lineage (GTDB taxonomy): Bacteria > Chlamydiota > Chlamydiia > Chlamydiales > SM23-39 > DAIDHZ01. The sequence continues at coordinate 4,723 of DAIDIZ010000037.1, read as the reverse complement.
CTCTCGGAAGTGATTCTTTATGATCTCCCGATAGTCTTCCAATACAGCACGTTTAGGTTTCCAATTCGTTTGCATCACTTCTTTTAGGCCACCATGAGCATACTTTTTGAGAACTTCCACGAGAGTTGGCGGGGAAATATCGACAAAATCGCATATTTGTTGATGCGGCAACTGTAGGCTCTTGAAAAAGAGGGCATGTAGATGGCGCGCGACTATTGGGTCATGGCATCTAAAACGTTCCGACTTGATTGTCTCTAAGTCTTCAGGGGGAATAATTACGTGTATCATATTGGTCACTAGCAAAAAAGTAGGACACTGTAACCAATTTAAATTTTTAACTCACCAAAATTTCAGGGTGACTCTGGATGTTTTTTAAGAACCTAGCCGCGCGCAGTATATATTTCAAGTCTTGAGCCGATAGCAGAACGGCATGGGCACGTCACAAGATCGCATTGGGGGGTGGAGAATAAAGTGCATTGGCATTTAGACGTGACCTTTGGAGAAGATCAGAGTAAGATCCGCGCAGGACATGGAGCAGAAAATATTTCTCTCATGAGAAAATCTGCATTAAACTTATTAAAATCAGATACATCGCTCAAGGCTGGGATCGAAAACAAGAGAAAAATGGCGGGATGGAATCCTGACTATCTACTCAAGATATTGGGAGTCAAATGATTTTTCATGCAAATTCCCTGCTGATTATATCGAAAATGATTCAAAAGTCGTCTTTTTGGCCGCATCAAAGTTGGATAAATCGTTTGATCAAGGTGGGGCTTGTGTTGGCGAAATACAACCTCTACCTTTTTCTCGCCGGCAAAAAATGTACAGAGTCGATGGTACGCCTCTTTAGTTCTAGTCGTCATCGCCGTAATACTCCCCAAAATCAAAGTTGTCGTTGTCGTTCGGATCATATTCGTCATCATCCCCGTCAAAAAAGAAAGGATCCGGCTCATCAAAGTTGGTCTGCCAGCAGGCATTCCGACTGATCGGAATCGCTTCTAACCGAATAACTGGTTGATAAATTTGTCGGTCGGTAATCCTGCAAGGACCGTGCTTGTTTTTGCGCGCAAATACTTGATAGAGAGGCAGCGATACAATGAACGTTGTTTGATAAACGGTATGATAAAAACGATCGTAATTAATCTTGAAATCAACTGCAAAATAATCGCGAAATTGGGGGCGAATCCGAATATCCCAACCAGCTGTTCTCTCCAAACATTTCGCTGAAAAATAGTAGGGCCCTGTCGCTGCATAAAGAAGAATGTTCTTCGAACGAACAATTAAATACCCAATTTCTGCATTGTAACCATAAGAAATTGATTCGCATTTGCAGTAAGATGCATACCAATCGCCTATATAGTTATCATAAATACAGCAAATACTGTATTTTTGCGTCGCAATTGGAACGTACAGATTCGCCCGAAAATCAAGTCGGTTGCCAAGAACTTCAAGACCCATTCCAATCTGATTGTAATTCCAATTGTGCCCCCGTCGATAATCGTAATACACATTGAATCCAAGTAGATTGCAAAAGGTATTGTTTTTCGGGATGTAACGCCATCCAATCCCTACATTCGCTCCATAGGTTTGGTCGTCAAATCGATGCAACCTCGTATCAATAAATTGGAGCGTGTGCCCAAGCCGATAATCGGGTGCAAAAAAAAGTGTCCCGGATGAATAGTTTGTACCGTAACCTGTGTAGGCATTGATCCCTTCCACGTGAGATACAGTGACTCTTCTCGGATAGGGCGTTAGATTGTCTTCCTCTTTTTTCGGTGGGGATGGTTTGTATTTTTCAAAAGTAGAAATGGGATTGTCTTTTGTCTTCTTCTCTGAAGAGAGGGCAATGTCGTTGCCTTGAGACGATCGATCATTCCCGTAAATCGCAATGGAGAGAAACAAAAAAATCGCTAGGTTTTTTGATCTCATTTTGCTACATTTTGCTGCCGTAATAACGCCGGGGGAACTCGCAAAACTCCATGTGGAACCGACTTTCCTCTTTTGACGCAGATTGGATTTTTCGTAAATCGCTTTGTGGGTTCCCTTACCGAAAAACGACTTTTGATTCGTTTTCGGTATACCAAGTATTTGTACATTAAGTAAAGCTGTTGGGGCTTATGAATTTTTCTTTTGATCCTTCAAATAATAGTTCTGCTTTCGAATATCGAATCGATCCGGTTCGTATTAAAAATCGGGCATTAACCAATATGGGATTAGTAGAAGGATTTTGTTCTGAAGCAAAGGCGTGTGGCTTGGTGAGCCTGATTCTTGAAAAAAAACCGCAAGTCGTTGTCGAAATTGGTGTTTGGGGTGGTAAATCTCTTGTCCCTATGGCCACAGCTGTCGCCTCTTATGGAGGTCTAGTTTATGGCGTCGATCCCTGGAGTAATGAGGAGTCTCTCGTCGGCATGACCGATGAAAATAATAAGTTTTTTTGGGGCAATGTTGATCATGAATCGGTCCTCTATGCATTGATGTTTCAGCTCGATGAACTAGGCCTTTCTCCTTTTGTTGAACTCATCCGAGCTACTTCAGAAAATGCACCTCCTATTTATGGAATCGATTTTCTTCATATCGATGGCAATCATTCTGACGAAACTTCTTATGCAGATGTGACAAAATGGGTTCCTCTGGTCAAAGAAGGAGGGACGATTGTGTTCGATGATATCGGTTGGTACGAAGATGGTGTATCTACAAATGCTCGAGCCGTTGCTTGGCTTGATGCCTATTGCGAAAAAATCTTCGAAATCCAAGATACGAGTGTCTGGGGCGTTTGGAGACGATAATCTCGACTTTGTACATTTTTTGAACGGCTCTCTCGGAGCTGCTCGTTCAAAAAATGTACAAAGTCGAGGATAATATCAGCAAGTGCTCATGTTAGGCGTGAAATCGAGAACTAAGAGCGCTGGGTGTTCGACTGTACCAATCTTACTTGCTGGATAGGGTGATTCAATAGGCGCATTCAAAACCTTCGAGACAATCTCTCTTTTCGTCTTGCCTAACGCATACACAACCGCCTTTCTGCTTTGATTAATGCAAGCGAAGGTAAGGCTCATTCTCCACACGTTTTTTTCAGAAATGAAGTTTCCGATCACGAGCCTTTTTTCCTCTTTAAGCCCTTTCGTATCTGGGAAAAGAGAGGCTGTGTGACCATCTTCTCCAATCCCCAAAAGCACAAGATCGAACAGATGAGGACCAGCAGTTTTTAAAATCGCTTCTTCATAAGTTTTTGCGTTTTTCTCGACCTCTTTTTCCGCTTCCATTCGAAAGATTTGGTGGCGAGGAATGGGAACTTTTTGAAAAGAGGCCATCGCCATGTGATAATTGCTCTCGGAATCATTAGGAAGCACGGCCCTTTCATCACTCCAAAACAGAAAGACTTTACTCCAATCCATCGGCTTCAAGATCAACTGTTCATAGACCGTTTTCGGCGTCGACCCTCCTGATAAAGCAACCACAAAGCGCCCTCTTTGTTGGATCGCTCTCTCTGCACAATGGACCCATTGGTCAACTGCAAAAGCGATCGCCTTTTCTGAGTTAGATCCAATAAAAACTTCTCTTCTTTCATCAAAAGAGACGAGTTGATCAGTCAACATAATTTGTCCTTATCGAGGATGAGGAGTGTTTTTAACATCTCTAAGTAATGACTACTTGTTCCTTTCATACAAATTTCTCGTACTAAAGACTGGCCGGTTGCCGTTTGCCCTAATAGAAATTCGTAAGGCAATTCGCAGCTATCAGATGAACTTGTCTCGATCTTCACATAATGGTATCGTTCCCGAATCCGAAAAGCCTTCACTCTATTGCCATTGCGGGTCGTGATTTCAATCCCAATCACTGTTCCTGAGCCCAATTTCTCCCAATGCTCAGAGACAATCGAACTCTCGATGTTACCCTTTTGAGAACCAAAGGAGAACTGGAGGTTTTGATTTGCTTTTTTGACTGTCCATTCGAGACGGCTCGCAAGCCAAGCTAAAAGATACATTGCCTGGATCTTGAGGTGACAAAAAAATTCTGATTCTCTTCCGTTATAGACAATCCGAATCCCTGCAATCTCCCCCAGTTCGCTGACTTTTTCGATCGGGTTAAATACTGAATCAATCAGATCTTTCCATCCTTGAATCCTCGCCCAGTTGAGATCAGCAATATCGGCCTTTGTTTTTTTTTGTAATTTGAGCAGTGTGGTTGCAAAATTTAAGAGCAGATCGGCTGATTCAGAATCGAAAATAATCCGATGAGCAAGAGCTGATAAAGGAGCGAAGAGGGGATGTGGGGGACTGGGATCTTCTGTCCAAAGAAGGTAGATCGGTAGATCTGTGAGAAGATGGGGTAACAACAGAGAAGGGACTTTTTCTATATCCGATCCAGCCACTCCAATGTCGATCAAATCACATGCGATCGGATTTGTTTCATCACTAGAAAAAAGAACCGAAATGGCTGTTTTTAAATAGGCAGTGGCAACCGGACTCTCTTCCGAAATGAACAAAGTTCGACAGGGAAATTTTTCTGCCACTTTATACACGATGTTCCGAATGTAATCGGTTCGAGAGGAGAGACGGTTAAAAACAATCAGGTTGAAAAGCGAAGCCCTTGTCGTATTTTCCTTTGAGAGATCTTCCCAGATTTTGAGGAGCTCTGTTTCGATTTTTTCCGGAGAAACAATTTGTTGGATCGTCACAGCATTCTCCAAGATCGATGGTCGCTCTCCATCATCGCATCAGCT
>DAIDIZ010000036.1 GCA_027451585.1 Chlamydiota bacterium | reverse complement strand
CTTTTTCTTCTTCGTCTATTTCCATAACAATCATCCTCCTTAAGGTTAGCACTTTACTCCTCAATCCTTTATCGAGACTGTAAAATGTGGCCAATCATTATGTCATGAAAAAATTTTCCTATGTACCACTTTTAATCACACTCTTTTTGCATGCCGGAAATGATTCAAAAATCGACTTTTGGTATCCTTTTCGCCATGCTTCTTTACCGACTCGAATTTTCTCGGAAAAAGGTAAGTATTTCTTTGGCAGAGAAGGGCTCTTCCCGGATTCTCTATCTCGACACGTTGAAGAAATTGAGCCTTCCTGAGGATCATCTTCCGCTTCAGTTTCTGACGAAGATTCATCTCCGATCTCCTTCTGTTTCCCGTTCAATCGATTTGGTTCCTTTTCAGAAAATAGAGCTCTCTTTTGAACAGGCTCTCGAAGTATTGCCTCTTTTGGGAAAGACAGGGAGGCTTTACTACAACAAGGTGCTCCTTCGGACAGATCTTTCTCCCGCTAAAATCTATTGGAAAGGAGAAGAGTCGATTTTCTCTCCCTTTTTGCAGTGGAAAGAGAAGGTGATCCCTCTTGAAGAATGTGAGATGGTGTTCCCTGGCGGTGTCATTTGGGATGCCACTTTTTTGTTGTTGCAAACGACGATCTCTTGGAATTGGATCGAATTATTTTTGAAAGGCAAGGTTCCGTTGACAGGGGCACAGAAAGTCAAGTTTCTCGAGGAAGCGCCGCTTATTCTATGGAAAGAGAAAGAAGAAGAAAAGCCGCTCGAGGTGTTCCCTGAACTTATGTTGAGTGATGCAACGGGCTGCTTTGCCAATCTACGGATGGAGTATCGAGGTGTTGGCTTTGTTTTTTTGCATGACATGGCCCCTCTTGTAGAGGGAAAGAAGCGACTCAAAAGTGTTGAGGAGGGATGGGAAAAAGATCTCTTGGAGGCTGGATTTACTAAAAAGATTGTAGGCTCTTCTCACTATTATTGCGTAGGAGATCGAATCTCCGAAACGATCTCTTTTCTTCTGGATCTCGGATGGAAAGTATTCCATCCATCAGGAAAAAAAGTCCTGCGGCAGAAAGGAATTTCGTTTGCTGTACAGGAATTGGGCGCGAAAGTAGCTCTTTCTGGAAGAGTCGATTTTGAAGGAAAGAAATCTTCTCTACAAACGGCCGTACAGAGTCGTTCTTTGTGGGTGGAGATCGATGGAGGTAGTGTCGGTTTAATCGATCGGAAGGCTTTCCCAAGAGTCGATGGAGAGTGGAAAGAGGGGGCTCTTCTTTTGCAAAAGGGATCCCTTCCTCATCTCGCCACTCTCTTGCAGGGATCTTTTGTAACTTGGGAAGGGCAACTCAAAACGTTAGTCGATGGATTTAAGGACAATGCGTTCGCTCTTTCGCCGCCTGGACCCTCATTTCAGGGGAAGCTTCTTCCGTATCAGCAAAAGGGGGTCGATTTTCTCTCGTTTTTACAAAAATGGGGTTTCTCGGGCCTCTTGGCGGACGAGATGGGACTCGGCAAAACTGTCCAGGTATTGGCATTTTTTTCAAGGCAGCGGACAAATTTGCCGATCTTGGTTGTTGCGCCCAGCTCCCTTTTGTTTCAGTGGAGGGAGGAAATTCTCCGCTTTTTGCCCACGATGCCCGTTCATATTCATCGAGGGGTTGATCGATTGGAAGATCTCTCTCATCTACAGGGAGTTATTCTGACTTCTTATGCGTTGCTTAGGCTCGATGAGGAGATGCTTTCCCGAGTAGAGTTTTCTGTGATCGTTTTGGATGAGTCGAATGCGATCAAAACTGCTTCAACGCAAACAGCTAAGGCCGCTTTTCGCCTCAACGGCCGTTTTAAGATCGCGCTGTCGGGGACCCCAATGGAAAATCGGATAGAAGAGCTCCGGTCGCAATTGCAGTTTCTCATGCCCGATTTTAATCCCCGTTCTTTAGAGGAGTTCCGGATGCAGATGAAACCGTTTATCTTAAGGAGGAAGAAGAAAGACGTAGAGATTGAATTACCGGAGAAAATCGAACAGATTGTCTATGTTGAAATGGGAGAAGAACAAAAAGCTCTCTATGATGCATATCTTTCTCGTGCTCAGCGGGATTTAAGTCCCGACTCCCCTCGAATGGAAATCTTAGAAAGGATTCTTCGCTTGCGGCAAATCTGTACAGATCCCCGTCTAGTCGGAAGTGAGCTCTGTGGGACAAAGCTAGAGCTTCTCCTAAATGAGATTGGATGTCGGAAATCGCTTGTATACAGCCAATTTACATCGATGCTTGAGCTTGTTGCTAATGCATTGGAGGAGAAAGGGATTCGCTATTTTCTCCTCGATGGATCGGTTTCTTCCGAAAAGAGGGAGAAGTTAGTCCGTGATTTTCAGCGAGAACCGGAAAGCTGTCTCTTTCTTTTAAGCTTAAAGGCGGGGGGTGTGGGACTTAATTTGACCGAGGCTGAGGAAGTGTTTCTGTTGGATCCTTGGTGGAATGAAGCGGTTGAAAGGCAAGCCATTGACAGAGCGCACAGAATAGGACAGAAGAAGACGGTGATCGCTAAGCGCTATATCGTGCCCCATTCAATCGAGGAGAAGATGCTCTGCTTGAAGCAAAGCAAGCGGGAGACCGCGGAATTACTCCTCGATGGAGATCCTTTTAATTGGACAGAGGAGGATTTGTTTCGTCTTCTCGTTTGATCTTTTTCTTGTGGTCGGTTTCTAGCATATCTAACGCCGCTTCTTTCAACGTTTTAAGCCCTTCGATGAACCCAAGAGCTCGCGTCAAATGCTCTAAAAATTGGATTTCTGAGGCGAGTTGATCATTCACGGTTTCTAATTTAGCGATTTTTTTTAAAAGGTCTGATTGTTTCATGGCACCCCTTGTTTACTCGGTATAATGAAGAGATGCAAAAACCGTGCCACGGAGAGAAAAACCGGAAATGATTCAAAAGTCGGCTTGCTTGGGCCGTTTTGGAGTGGAACGAGTATATCCCAATAATGGATGATCGAGTAGAATGGAGCAAACCGCATTGTCAGGATTGAGAGGACAATGCATTTAAGTTAAGGAAAGGTATGAAAAGACGATCATTGCAAAAAGAGTGGCTTATTTACGGTGCTTTATTGACGATGGCTTTTGGTTGCCAACCCAAAGCATCCCCCCCCCCTACTACGAACTCCTCTGAGGCTCAAAACCCGATTGAAGAAGATGACCAGAATGATGATGCGGACGATGGGGACGATGGGGCTTACAGTGAAGATAAATGTTCTTCCTGGGAAGCTGAACCTGAGAGCCCAACAACGGTAGCTCCGGCTCTTGAAGTCTCTGATATTCGAGAAGCAGTCCGAGAAGCAGGTCTTGCTCAATTAGAGGCGGAGGCGAGTGTGTCCGAGTCGCAAGAACCGACTTCTCCGGGCTCGGAACAGACAGCCATTCTCGAGGCCGTTCCTGCTGTTGAAGTAGTTGGAGAGTACCAGACGCATTAAAAAGGATTATTTCGGGATAAAAAAGAGCTCATCCGACATCTCTATTTCGAGGTAGCCTGCAAAACTCCATTTGGAACCGGTTTTGCGGGTTACCTTTATCGTTATTGGATGGGTCGTGACGAAAGGCCCCGCTCTTCGAGGACTTTATTTATAGTTTCCAAACAACCAGGTTCCAAATAAGTGTGAACTGTACACGCGAATGAGACCGGTGCAAATCTGTAAAAAAGATGATTTGATACCGGATCGGAGGAGTGGGGAGAGATATCAAATATTTTGCTAGTAAGAATCCACACCGCCTGCCACGTGTCTCGAGAATAGTATTGGCCATCTAGAGAAGGGCGTACACCAAACTCACTATACTGGATAGCTCTGCCGTTTATTGTCTCGACTACGTCTTCGTGCCCATACCATGCCCTAAAAATCTGTAGTAGAAAGGCTTCTGCCTCAGCGTTTATTTCTTTCGGGGTCCCTTCCCACTGTGGTCGCTGAGCATCAAACTCTTCCTTCGCAGTTGCTATGAGCGGAGCTTGTCTTATAAGGAAATCGTAAAGTGGCCTGTTTATCATTTTTACCTTTTTGTTTTAATATGATATTATCATTATTTATTCTTAAATTAAATATTATTTTTTTGTTTGGTAGGGTTTTTAATAGGTAAACTCTTGTTTCTTAAAGATTAATGCTATATGCTCGTTCCACTCCAAAGATGCCTAAGAGGAGGTTTTAGCCGACTTTAATCGGATTTAACTTTATTGTTTGGAAATGGTCATTGATCCTCTCCCGCAAAAGTGATCGGATATTAGGCATCTTGTCTGCAAAAAATCCTCGCACCTCCGCAAAAAACGGTTGTATAACGTTCTCTCCCTAAATACTTTCCATAACCGCTCTATCGGATTTAGATTCGGAGAAGCCAGGTGTCTCAATAAGACCTGGTTGCGGGCTTCTTCTTGCACGAGAGTCATAGAGGTTTAGAGGTCACATTGGCTAAGAAGGGAATGGCAAAACCTCTTCCCTATGGAGTTTTGCAATTCCTTCTATCGGTTATCGTTCGAGGGATAACTCAGCGAGCATCTCTTCCCTTTCTTGGAGAGAGATAAATTTCTCTGCGTCCACTGCCATTCCGTTATGGAACCATTCGAGGTCGACGCTCTCTTCTGTGTAGGACTTGGTGCAGCCGTGTTTTTTGTCGTTTCTCCAAGATGTTTCGGACAGAAGATTGCCAAGATCATCATAGTGGTATTCGACACCGTGTTTAGTCCCGTTGACGTAAGGGATTTCTGCGACTTTGATCCCGTTACGATAGATCGTTTTTCTCCCTTCTAAAATCCCATGGTTCCAAGTGAGTTCCATAAGAGGCTTCCCAGAAGGTGTAAACTTGATTTGCTCTCCATGAAGCTGGAAGTCGTGGTAATGGGAAACGGTGTGGATCTCTCCATTGGGGTGAAAGGTAGTTCTTTCTGCGATCGCCCCATTTTCCATTTTATCTTTACTAATCAATAATCCAGATCGATCTCTCTTATATCGGTATCCATAGCCGTTTTCTACTTTCCCTTCCATTTCATGCCCTGGCGCATAGTATTGACCGCTTATCAGAAGATCGTTTTCGTACTCTTCAATGCTTAAAGGAACTCCATGCTCATCCCAAAAAGTCGTGATGGTCCGATCATCAAACTCATAAAGGTCTTCGCGTACAGGGATGCCTGCTTGATCAAAGACTGTTTCTTTGAGGAGGTTCCCTTGATCGTAGGTGAGGAGTTTCTCCACCACAGAACTGTTCGGAAATGAATAGGTTGTGGGGCCGTGGAGCTGTCCATTCTCATAGGATCTTGTGATCTTGACCCCGTTCTTCAACTCTTCGATGACTTGACCGTCTTGAGCTCGTTCTTTCCACTCTTGCTCTGACACGTCAAATCCATATTTATGGACATATTTTTGAGAGACGATTTGGTCGAGTGAAGAGGAACTCTGGCAAGCCGTGAGAACAAGCCCAGATGATATAGCAAGAGAGATACGCATACGCTTCATAAAAAACTCCATACAAAAACGGACCTCTTCATCTTATTCAGATGAAACTCATTTAGCAAGAAAGATTTTTTGGATGAGGTCGTTGTGAGCTAGATCCACTTCTTCCGCGGAAATTGTTTTGAGAAGATCTCGGTACGTGAAGCGGAAGGTGCCGTTTTGGTGTGAGGCTCCTTCGGGATGATAGAGGTCAATCAGTTCTGCTTTTTCAAGAATGCGGGGACGGTTTGCTTCGATTGCATCAAAAAAGGTTTGGATCGGAGTATGAATAGGAATGGGTGTTGTCCAATCTCTCTCTGATGAGGGGAGGTGGGGGATGGGGGTGAATTTGGACTCTTTTTGGTGGAGTTTCATCAGGGATGGGATGGGCATCTCAGCAAAAAGAAGTCGTTGTTTGATATCCATTTTGGTAAGAAGTTGTGGATGAATTTCCCCAAAGGAGGCGATTGTCTCTCCGTTGCAACGCACCTCCGCTTGTCTTCCCGGATGAAGGCTTGCGTGCTGGGAGGGGTGAAAACTCACTTGAGGGAGATTAAAGGCGGTAAAAAGATTCTCAATGAGTCCTTTGAGGGTGTAAAAATCGACATTCTTTCCCTTTTCACTAAAGTGAGCGGGAGCTTCTTTGCCTGTCAAAAGAAGTCCTAGCATCGGAATTTCAGTGGGGGTCTTCTTATCGAGAAAGTGAATTCTTCCGATTTCAAATGCGGAAAGGGAGTGATTTTTTAGATCTACATTCGTTTTAGCTACTTGGAGAAGTCCTGGAAGCAACGAAGGGCGAAGGATAGAATATTCTTCTGTTTTGGCGTGTATCGCTTGGAAGAATTGGATCCCTCTTGTATTCATCATTTCCTGGGAGAGCTGGGCGAGTTCCGGACTGATGAGATCAGAGGTGAGTACTTCCTGCAAGCCAAGGCTGATACAGCGGGCTCGCAAGGCTTTTTCAAAGAGATAATCGGCATGATGGGGTACATCTGATAGGGTAAATCGGGCGTTTTGTTTCTCAATATGATTGTAGCCAAAGATGCGGATCACCTCTTCGATTAAATCGATCTCTTCGCTAATATCGTTTCGATAGGAGGGGACTTCGACGAGAAGCGTTTGTTCATTTAGGAGAGAGGTTTTACACTCGAGTCTTTTTAGGATCGATTCGATTTCGGTTTGCGAAAGCTTTGTGCCGAGCAGCTGGTTGGTCCTTTCCGTGCGAAGGGCGATCTTTTTAGGGGGCAGGGATTCTTGTCCGATTGCGATCTTGGGGTGGACGATTGCTTGAGGAGACAAGATTTGAATCCAATAAGCTGCTTCATCAAGTGCTTTTGCTACCCCTTGCCGGTCGATCCCTTTTTCAAATCGGATGGCGCTGTCGGTTCGAATTCCTGTTTGTTTCGATGCTTTTCGGATTGTTGTAGCGTCAAACAGAGCTGCTTCTAAGAAGATATTTTTTGTATCGCTTGTAACGGCGCTGTTTTCTCCTCCCATTATACCTGCAATGGCAACCGTTTTTTCTTTGTCGCGGATCACCAGGGTTTTTTCGGGGATTGTTCTTTCTATTCCATCGAGACCTATCCATTTTTCTTGGGTTCGTGTCCTTTCGACATGGAGTTGGTGACCGTTTAATCGGTCGAAATCAAAGGCATGGAGGGGTTGCCCTCGCTTCATCAAAATGAAATTGGTGATGTCCACTACGTTTGAAATGGGTTTCATCCCGTAGGACAAGAGTTCTTTTTGGAGCCAAAAGGGGGAGGGGGCTACGGTCACGTGTTCGATGAGCCTTCCCATATAAAGAGGGCAAGTGGATTCTTCCTTGATGGATATGTTCATTTTTTTCTCTCCTTTGCTCTCTTTGGGAGAAAGGAAGGAATGGCTGAGCGGTTTATTGAGGCTGGCGGATAGCTCTCTTGCAACCCCAAGAGCACTAAAGCAATGGCCTAAATTGGGGGTGAGTGAAATCTCGAGGATCGGTGTCCAAAGGAGGAGACTCAAATCTTTCCCGTTTTCCCAGTCGGAAGGCAGTTCCATGATGCCCCCTTGGTCTTTCCATAGATGGAGCTCTTGGGCGGAACAGAGCATTCCATGAGATTCAACTCCTCGGAGGGTCGCTTTTTGAATTATCCGATGATTCCCTTCTTGGTCAGAAATGAGGGCTCCTACCTGGGCAAATGCTGTCTTGATCCCCGCTCTGCAATTTGGAGCTCCGCAAACCACTTGCAAGGTCTCTTTCCCGTTTTGGACTTGTGCGATTTGGAGTTTGTCAGAGGAAGGATGGGGAGCGACTGAGAGGACTTCGCCTACGATTACTCTCGCAAAAGGGGGAACCTCATTTTCAATAGCGTCGACCTCAATACCTAAAAGGGTTAGGGTTTTTGCGATCGTTTCGACCGGTATATCAAGGGGGAGAAATGTTTGAAGTGAAGAAAGGGGAATACGCATGACACAAGATTTTATTTTTTCTTTGATTAAATCTCAATCACTCGACTCAAAAACAGAAAAACCGTAATCTTGATTTTTGAGGAAATATGAACGAATCGTCTAACACTTCTGTCTCAAAATTGCGCACGTTGACTCTCACTCTTATTTTCAGTGGAGCGTTAAATGTTGTGTTGATTGCTTTTGTCGTCCTTTCAGGAAAGGAAGAAATCTCCGCCCCTTCGATCCGCCCTTTAGCGGAACACAAAAATGGGTTAGATTCTTCGATAAACCGCTTTTTTGCTCAGATCAAGGGGCTTTCCTTCCATGAGCTCGTTCCCTATTTAACGAATCGAGATGGCTTGGATGATGGGTATTGCAAACGGGATGTCGCTTTGGCCTCTCTCGTCCATTTTCACTATTTCCACTTGGAGAAGGCGTTGGCTGGGGCCTTTTTACAAAAAAGAGTTGTCTCTTTCGATTCTACAGAAATGGAGATGTTCCCTGGTTTAACCGAGCAGCAATTCCAGGCGGTGATCCGTTTTGCTTACGAAGAGAAGTGGCCTCTTACAGCAGAGGGACTTTATCGACTTCTTAAACTAGGGAAAGATCCTAAAGAGCCAACTCTTGTTCAAGCCTTTTTTGTGACTCCTGAATTCCACGCTTTGCAAGTCTTGCTACCAAAAGTCGATTCGGGGTCTCTTTTCAATCTTTCGATGGAGGGGGGATGGGATCTGATCCATGGATTGTTTGTCAGTCAGCAGCAGATGCTCGATCTGTCCCTTGAAAAGAAAAGAGAATTTCTCACTCAAGCAGTTAGAAACTCCTCAAAGACTGCGGCCTCTTTGTTACTTGCATCCGATTTTCTCTTTGTAGCGAAAAAACTTGAGGATCAAACGCTCCTTCTTCTCTTAAGTCTTGTCGGCTCTGAAGAGATCGATTCTGAAAAGCTTTGTATGGAATTGCTTCGCTCTCCTAGGTCTGATGAGGTATGGACGGCGGCTTGCCAAGCGCTCTATCGATTCCGAGGGGAAGAATATCCTTCTTCTCTCGATGTGCATGCGGCGATTGCAAAGATCATCCCTCAGCTCTCAGAAGTAGAGGTCGCTCAGCAAGTAGCTGAAAAAGTAACCCCTGTTGCTTCTCGCCATCATGTGGTGAAAGAAGGGGAAACTCTATGGAAAATCGGTCGTCTCTATAATGTGAAGGCAAACGAAATTGCCAAACTCAATGAGTTGGACAAAGATCGGCTTCATCCTGGGATGACATTAAAAATTCCCACTATGGAATAGGATCGTGGCCCCCCTTGTGAAATGGGTGGCAGCGGCAGATCCGTCTGAGCGAGAGCCAAATCCCTTTGAGGACGCCCTTCTTTTGGATGGCCTCCACACAATATTCGGAACAAGTGGGGAAAAAACGGCAGCAATGACCGAGGAAGGGGCTGATCGCTGCCTGGTAGAGACGAACAAGTGAGATAGCTATTCTTTTCATCATGGGTGTACCGGGATCAGAAAAAATCTTCAGGTTGTTTCAGTATAAACGCAAAGACCCGGGGATGCAAAGAACCTTTTGGAGATTTTTATGAAACACCCCACCCTCTCTTCTTTTCTGGCCTTACTCGAGAAAAAAAGTGAGCAGGTCAATCGGGCGGTCTGGCTGCTCGAAACAACGGGCTCTCAAGATGCGTTATCGCTCAAAGCCGATCTCGACACAGAGCTGAAATGCTTATTGAGTGATCGCTCTCTCTATAGTCAAATCATCGCTTGGGAGATAGAAGCTAAAGATTTGGTTGTTAAACGGGAGCTCAATGTCTTGAAACGGCTCTTTAAACCCAATCAAATCGATGCAAAAAAGCTCGAGGCGATTGCGCAAAAGGAAGCTTCTCTTTCCCAGCTCTATACCTCTTTCCGAGCGGAGATAGAGGGAAAAACGGTCTCAGAAAATGAGATCCGAGAGATGTTAAGAAAAGAGGCGGATCCGGAGAAAAGGAAAAAGATATGGGCAGCTTCTAAGGTAGTAGGAGAAGTGTTAGCTCCTCCTATCTTGGAGCTTGTCGAGATGCGCAATCAGGGAGCTAAAGAGCTCGGTTATAGCAATTTTTTTACCATGCAGCTCGATCTGCAAGAGGTCGATAGCAATTGGCTTGATCGGACTTTCGAAGATTTAAGCGAAAGATCGCAAGTTGCTTATAATAAGGTTGTTAGCGAGATTGAAGAAGATCAAAAAAAGAGATTTTCTGTTTCTTCTCAAGAGTTGGGTCCTTGGAGCTTTGAAGATCCGTTTGCGCAAGAAGATCCTCTTGCTATGCCAGATCTCGATTCTTTGGTTGCAAGGGTCGACATTGTCAACGCGGTGACTCTTTTTTATGATCGGATGGGTTTCGATGTAAGAGAGATTTTGAAAAGGAGTGATATGGAGGAAAGGCCCTCCAAAACGCAACACGCTTTTTGTATACACATTGATCGAAAAGGGGATGTGAGGACGGTCAATAATGTGAAACCCACTTTGCGATGGTTGGAAGTGGTTCTGCATGAATTGGGACACGCTGTCTATGAAGAGGGATTCGATCCTCAGCTTCCTTGGCTTTTAAAAGAGCCTCCGCATATGATCACCACAGAGGCCATTGCTCTTCTCATGGGAAGGCAAGCCTACAAGGCTGATTCTCTCTCCCTTTTAGTGAAATCCTCACAAAGAAAGCTTCTTCGGCAAGCTGAGGTAAGTCTTCGCCGTCGTCAACTCATCTTTAGTAGGTGGGTCCTTGTGATGACCGCTTTTGAAAAAGAGCTCTATCGAAATCCTGCCCAAAATTTGAATCGCCTCTGGTGGGAGTTAGTCGAGAAATACCAACGGATCCGTCCTCCAAAGGGAAGGGAAGGGAAGGCTGATTGGGCAGCCAAATACCATATTGGGCTTGCGCCAGTTTATTATTTTAGTTATCTTCTTGGGGAAATGTTTGCTTCTTCGATCCAAAAGGAGATCTCCTTACTGGGGATAGCCTCTGTGCAGACAGGGAAATTTTTAAAAACGAAGATATTTTGGCCTGGGAATCGATTCGATTGGAAACAGCTCGTTTACAATGTGACGGGCGATGATTTAAAAGCCGATGCGTGGCTATCAGAATATGTGGAGCTTCTATGAATCAATTGCGAAGATTGGGTCCATCAAAAGGGCCTGCTACCGCTTCTGGAGAAGATCCTCTTCATCCCTCAGGATCTCTTGTCAAGAAAGCACATCTTAGTCCTTTAGGTGAATCTCGTGTTATGCCGCTAAACCCTGGCAATGATCCTGCTCTCCGTTTGATTTTAGAGACGCAAAAAAGATCTCTTGAGAAACCTCTTGTTCCATCGCCTCCTCGAGAAGAAAGGCCTCAATCCATGGAAGACTTCAATTTTTCTTGAGGAAAACTCCCTTTTTTATTAGAATCCTCCTTTCTCATCTTCGCGAAAGTGGCGAAATTGGCAGACGCACTACCTTGAGGTGGTAGCGGGCGCAAGCCCTTGGGGGTTCAAATCCCCCCTTTCGCATTTGCACCGATAGCTCAACGGATAGAGCACTTGGCTTCGGACCAAGGGGTTAGGGGTTCGAATCCCTTTCGGTGCAGTTCCCTACAAGCTGCTTTCAAAAAGATTCTTGATCTTCCTTCCCAATACTTCACTTACTTCTGTTTTTTCAATTTGTTGGAATTGTCTGACCGTTAGCAGAGTTTCTAGTATTTCCCATTCAGCTGGAGAGAACGCGACGCTATCCAATGAGACATGTTCCTCGCAGAGACTCTCTCCTCGTTCGATCAGGGAGGCTTTTTTGTCACATTGATTGCATTTCCGTTCAAAGGCGAGGAGGCCGTCGTGGAGAAGGAGCTTGAGTCGGAAGCTGGCGAGCAGGGTTGTGGGGAAGAGGGGGTTTTTGAGTTTTTTTAAATAAACGGTGACAAGGCGGTAGAGATCTTTTCCCTTTTTTTCTGGATATTGGGTTTTTAAAAGATCTTGGGCGATTTCTCCTGCTGCTTGGAGAAAGGAAAACTCGATTCTTAAATGGCTAAGTGAGTCGGTCACGGTCCCATCGATCAATCGGTAGAGATCGTTCTTTCCCTTTTCATAAATCCATTCTCCGATCAAAAAAGGATCGGTCAAGAAGTGGAGTGATTTTTTCGGAACAAGCAGAGAGATGAGTCCATGTGTCTCTGTAAATACCTTGATAATTCTTTGGTCTCTGAGGTAGGGAATTGTCTGAAGTAACACCCCCTCTTCAGTTTTTTGCTCATTCATGTTAGAGTCAATTCTACAGAACAGAGGATCTATGGGAAAGAACAAGTTTGAAGGACAAGAATACAATCTATCAATCGTAGGCAAGCATCTGCAAATCACAGATGCGATTCGTCATTACGTGGTCGAGAAATTGCCTAAAATTGAGAAAATCGCCGACCATATCATCGATGTGACAGTCACTTTGGATGCACAAAAATTGGAACATTCTTGTTCAATTCATATGAATTTTAATCATTTTCACATCAAAGTGAGCGCAAGTACAGAAAACCTCTATTCGGCAATTGACAAGGCTTCTGATCGAGCTCTCACTTTGATCCGCAAATACAAGAGTAAATTGCAATCGCACCGATTTAAAGATCGGACGACGGTTGATATTCACGTTAACGTGATTCAGCCTCTAAAGGATGATCTCAAAGCGATCAATGATGAGATTGAAGCGGAAAGTGCAGTGCGCGCCCAAGAGGTGATCAAGATGCATGAAGTGGTGGCTAAAGAAACTATGCCGCTCAAAACTCTGACTCATGATGAGGCTGTGATGAAGATGGAGATCTCTGATGATCCATTCCTCATTTTCCGCGCTGAAGAAGATCAGAAAATCAAGGTGATTTACCGAAGAGAAGACAAAAACTATAGTTTAGTTCAAGTCCAGGGATGACTCTCTTTGACCCGATCCGCTCTCTTTACGTTGAGGCAACTCCAGAAGAGAGGGTGAGGCAGAGATGGATCGCCAATATGGTGGGGCCTCTTGGATTTCCTAAGGGGCTGATCTCCGTTGAAAAAGCGATCGGGTCTTCCGTTTATCCGGATAGGCGCATCGATATTCTCTGCTCAACCCCAGGCAAGGAGGGGCTCGTTCCTCTCCTCTTGGTTGAATGCAAAGCGGTCCGAAGTAAAGGGGCCGCTCTGCGTCAATTGATGGGTTATAATGATGTAATCAAGGCTCCCTTTCTCTGTGTGATTGAGGGATTGGTTGCCACCACATTTTGGTTTGAAGAGAAAAAACTCGCTCAGTGTCCTTTTTTGCCGACTTATGCACAACTCACTACCCAAGCTCATTTGCTCTCTCGGCTCTAAACTAGAGCGTTCTCATTTTCCATCTTCTTCAAAAGTGGTGATTGTAAAAGAGGGGAGAGAAGGTTCTTCTCCTCCTTGGGAATTTATTTTGCAAAGTCCCTTACAACTTCCCTTTGTTGCCGAAGCGGTGGCAAGGCTTGGAGCTCTTTGGGAAGTGGAGATTGTCGATGGAACCTCTTCTGCCGATCGATTTTTGGACACCTCTTTATTTACGACTCTGTTCAAAGAAAAACATCAGAAGGCATCAATGCGGTTAAGTGATGGGGCCGATTTTGGGGTCTCTCTTTTTCGTAATACGCTTTCCAATCTCGCGTTCCCTCATCAATCGATCGCCGGTTGGAAAGGCGCTTTTAAGGGGGTTCCCGCTATTTTGGTGGGAGCTGGTCCTTCGTTGGATCAGCAAGGTGATCTCCTCCCTTCTTTTCGAGGAAGAGCGCTTATTATAGCAGGAGGACATGGATGTGAAAAAGTTTCTTGTCTTCCCGACGTAACCGTCAGTGTCGATAAGAATCCTCTCGCTTCGGTTCTCTATCCACAAGCTCCTCTTTTCTTTCAAGGAAGAATGGCTCCTGAAAATCAGAGGCTTTTTCAGGGAAAACGTTTTCTTATTCCTGACGGCCATTTTCCTTTTCTCAACGAGTTGGCTGGAGAATTTTCCCTTTTTGACGGGGGCTGGACAGTGGGTAACTGCATGGCCTCCTTGGCTCTTTTCTTCGGCTGTGATCCAATTGTCTCTCTAGGACTCGATTTTTGCGGGAAAAAAGAGAATCAGATCGCGGAGAAAAATCGGCTTGGGCAACAGGTATGGACGCAAGGCGATTGGATGATGGCTAAAGAGTGGATGCAAGAGCTCTCTTTGCAGAGGAAAGAGACTCGCTTTTTCAATACAGCGGAAGAGGGGCTCGAGTATTGGACATATGCTCCACTCTCTTCTTTTTCGTGGGAGAAGATCCCTGATCTCGAAAGGAGGCTTACGGCGCTCCTCGAAGGAAATGGGGTAGCTCTCTCTTTTGATCTGAGAGAGCGTCTCGAAAAAGAAAAACTTCATTTCCAGCGAAGTTTGAGAGAAGAAGAATCTCCCTTGTTTGAGACACTTCTCTCTGCGCTTTGGGACCTTTGGAGACCTGTTTTTCAAAGAGAATTTCCTTATCTGCTTTCCGAAGAAGAGCTCTGTTTACATCGCCGCCTCTTCTTCGAACAAGTCATTCAGGAGTATCTCGATGTCCTCTGAAGGGAAAACAATATATTGGAAAAATGGGCAGCTCAAAAGAGAGGTTTTTTTCGAAAAAGGGGTTCGATCGGGATCGGATCGGATGTGGAATGATGCGGGTGTTTTGGTCGACGAGGGATTTTATCAAAAAGGGCTTCCTGTTGGGGTGCATCGGAGATGGAATCAAAAAGGGAGCTTAATTGAGGAGGTAACCTACCAAACTCCTGATACTTTTACTGTGAGAAGTTGGAATGATGCGGGTGTTCTGATTGAGCGGAACGAAGAGATCTCTTCTCTTGCCCATTGGGTAGAAAAAAAAGGATATAAAGAACAAGAAAAAGGGGATCGGGCTCAGGCGGTGAGTCTGTTCATGAAGAGATTTCCAAAACTGACCTTCCTTACATGGGGAGCGCAAGAAGAGGGGGCCGTTTTTGAGGAGGTAGCACCTTTTTCTCTAGGAAAAGCTGAAGCTGTTTTTGTCTATGGTCTTGGGAATGGAGGGCCCTATTTTCAACTCGTCGACTGGCTCCATGAAGATCCGAAAAGAAAGCTCATTTTTTTAGAAGAGGACGGAGGAAAGATTTCTCGTTTTCTTTCCTACGCCGATAGCCTCCCAATAATTCGGGACCTTCAAGTAGAGATTTGTCATGTGCCAACGGAGAACGACTTGGAGACGGTTGCTGCCCAATTCCCTTTTCATCGATTAGAAATGGTCGCGGTTGTGTCCAAGAATAAAAAGTCCTTTCGCTTAAAGAGAATCGCTTTTTTACGAAAAGCAACCCTTGCTCATGCTCTCTATATCGATCGGCTTCACGGAGAGCAACCCCTTCGCAACATCCTCCAAAATAGAGTCCATCTTGCCCATTCTTTTTATGCGAATCGATTAAAGGAATCTTTCTGCAACATCCCAGCGATTGTCTGTGGGGCTGGCCCCTCCTTAAATGAGGCAATTCCTCTGCTGAAAAAATATGCAGGAAAGGCCCTCATTATTGCTGGAGGTTCTACACTTGCCGCCTTGAGCTCGGCAGGAGTGCCGATCCATTTTGGAATGGTGATCGATCCGAACCTAGAAGAGTATCGAAGGATGAAAAATAGTTTTGCTTTTGAGACCCCGATGATCTATTCGACACGGGTTCACCCGTCGATTTTTCAAACAACGGGAGGCCCTTTTGGTTACATGAGAAGCGGGATCGGAGGGATTTTGGAAGTGTGGTGGGAAGAAGCTCTTGGATTGGAAGAGCCCTTGATCGGTCAGGAACTGTCTTCTGAAGCCATGTCGGTGACCACGATTTGCACCGCGTTTGCCCATTATCTCGGGTGCAATCCCATTTTATTATCGGGGGTGGACCTCGCTTATACAGATGATAAGCGCTATGCAGAAGGAGTGCTGTTTGAACAAGATCCTTCCTTCTCATTTTTTGATGAAGAGAAATCCTCTTCTGATCGGATTGTGAAGAGAAAAAATGGGCTCGGTGTTCCGGTCAATACAGCCATCCGGTGGGTGATCGAAGGGGCTGTTTTGGCCAACTTCGCGCGTAAACATCGTAAGACTCTCTGGATCAACACCTCTTTGAAAGGACTCAAAATCGCTCACATGAAAACGATGTCACTAGAAGAGGCGGGGAGATATTTGTCGAAGAGTTTTGATATCAAAAGAAGGGTAGATGAGGCAATTGAGAAAGTTTCTATGCCTGCACATACCCAGGAGAGAGTAGAGGAAAAAACAAGAGAGCTGTTTGAGAGTTTAGAGAGAATGGAAAAACAGCTCGCGGTACTCATAGGGAGGGAGAAGGGGAGCACCGCGTTAGCGGAGATAGAGTTGCTTGATGAAATTGCCTACGCTGTTCTTTTTTCTGATGTGGAGGAGCTCTGCCAAAAAAGAGGCATTTCATCCACAAAAGAAAAATGGGAATTCCTTTTAACGCTCATCCAAAAATCCCGCTCTGTTCAGTTTCCTACTTTTTGCAGCTCAACTTTCTGAAGAGAATTAGCTGTAATGGCCCAAGAAAACCGAATTTAAAGCGTCAAATTT
>DAIDIZ010000035.1 GCA_027451585.1 Chlamydiota bacterium | reverse complement strand
AGGATTGTTTTCCCCTCTTCGATCAGCCGCTTCATTCTCAGTAAACATTTCTCCTGAAACTGCGCATCGCCCACAGCTAAAATCTCGTCAATAATGAGAATATCACTTCTCAAGTGACTCATCACAGAAAAGGCTAACCTCAAAAACATCCCACTCGAATAGTGTTTAACCGGTTGATCTAAAAACCGCTCTACACCAGAAAAGGCGACAATCTCATCGAAGTGGGCAATCACTTCTTGCCGTTTCATACCCAGCATCGCGCCACTTAAAAAAACATTTTCTCGACCTGAAAGCTCCAAATGAAATCCTGTCCCTACTTCAAGTAAAGCACTCACTCGCCCCCGAATCTCTACCTGCCCTGTTGTCGGCCAAGTCACCCTCGCCAAAATTTTAAGGAGGGTGCTCTTCCCCGAGCCGTTTGAGCCAATAATACCCACTGTCTCTCCGGCTTGAATCGAAAAATTTAAGTCATGAAGAGCCCAAAAATCCTCTTCCCTTTTTTGTCGAGAACCTCGCACCCAATCTCCGATTTCCTCAGCAAAACTACGACCATTCGATGCCCGATCTCTTTTTAATCGGTATTTTTTACCCAAGTTCTTTGCTATAATAATCGGTTCAAATGACATCGGAAAGGGTCCGTTCTAATTTCCTAAAAACAATTAATCCAAATACAAAAATAACGAAGGAAGAAAATAAAGAAACTCCAAACAAAACGAAAGGAAAAGATTGCTCCCCCAATAAAGACCATCTAAATAATTCAATCACACCCGTCAAAGGATTTAACGCAAATACCCAGTGCCATCTCTCGGGGATAGAGGAGATTGAATAAGCCAAAGGAGAGGCATACATCCAAAACTGGAGAAAGAAGGGTATAATGTGCTTAAAGTCTCTATAATGAGCGCTTAAAGAAGAGAGAAGAATATTTAATCCCGAGGAAAATATAAAAAGGAGAATTGTCCATAGAGGCAGGAGGAGAACCTTCCACGTGGGTGGATATTGGTAGAGGAAAAGGAGAGTTGCAAAAGTGGCCAAAGAAAAAAGATAATCAAGAGCAACACCAAAAGTTGCAGCCATAGGCAAAAAGAGCCTGGGAAAATAAATCTTCTGAACAAGTTGAGCTTCATTGACCAGGCTTGTCCCTCCCCTCTGAATGGATTGGGAAAACACAAGCCAGGGGATAAGCCCACAAAAAGCAAAAAGCATGTAGGGAGCGTCACTTGTCGGTAAATGGAGCCACTTCCCAAAGACAAAGGTAAACAAAAGAGCCGTTAAGAGAGGCTGCAATATGACCCAAGCAATCCCTAAAACTGTTTGCTTATACCTCAACTTGATATCTCGCAAAATGAGCATCCATAATACCCACCTGAATCCCACCATTTCTTTGACATCTTTGAGTCCCCATGAAGCTCTAGGCTCTATGAAAATTGTTTTCATCATTTTAATGGATTTAATGGTGGTCACGGAGGAGAATTCCTGCTTCTACAATCGCCTTTCTTAACTCTTTTTCTTTGTGGCGATCGGGAACGTTAAAACGGCCATGCCATTCTATATCCATTTCTTTGATGTACTGCAAACAACCTGTCTTAATCAAATCTTGTAACAATAAAAATTCCATTCCTTCTATGTCCATCTTAATGTAGATGTAATCGTCTTTAGAAAAAGAGTCTTTTATCCATCGAGAAAGGCGAAGAATGGGAACTGTAAATCGATGACGAGGAGCTCCATAATCGATCCCGACTACATTCCCTCCTCCATTCATATAATTCGAATAGGCCCAATCCATTTGCAACGTGGTATCCTGATGACCTACTCCCATTGCATAGGCAGTGTATCTTGTCCCTGGAAAAGGAGATGGTTTTTTAGCTTCGCGAAGCTGAGCTTCTCTCTGCTCTGCAGTCCATCCAAATTGCTCTTGATAGGAACCTCGAGAAGATTGTCGAGAAGTCAACAATCGCTCATAGGTCTCAAAAAAATTTTTTAAATGAGCATCAAAGAGGAGATTCTCCCTATAGGCTCGATCTACATATTCCTGCATCCCCGGAATTTCTTTATAAGAGACTGGCATAGAGACACTTGCGCCATTAAGATAATCTGCCTGCAACTGGGTAACATGAGAAAGGAGAGGCGAAGCCTCGAACGCGAAGACTTCCCAATCAACGCCAGGATGACATCGTTCAGGGATTCCGTGAAGGGTAAACATTTGCAATGTATCTCCATGGAAAGCCCCCAAATCAAGGTAAATATTTCTGGGCGTTGCTATGGCCTCTAACCGAATGAATAGGAGAAAAAAACAGAGAACAAAAAGTAAAGCTCTATCGTTTTTTCTTTTTCTTGCGCAGTTGATCATCCGACTCACCTCTTTGCTCTTTTTGAATTTTCTCTATCCTATCATGGGTAGGCATTTCTGGCTGGAAAACAGTCCTCCCCTTGCTACTCACTTTTGTTGATTTCGCGATTATGCTATCAATTACCTCTCTGGGGTTTTTCGCATGGACATCTTGGTACCGACTAAAAATGGGGAGAAAAATTTCATAAGCGAGAGTATTGAGCATTCGGTCTGTAACCGCTAAAGCGCGACGCCTTATTTCCGAAGGAGGGGGAGCTCTTTTTTTCATCTCTTCGACCCCTTGCAAAACTCCTTCCGCGGTGGGCTCGACAATAATGGCTGTGATCTCATCGTAATAAGCGTCTCGCCCTCCTATGCTTGGAGTCGAAACAACAGGAATCCCGCAATAAAGATATTCGGTCGAAGCATAACATCCTCCTTCTCTTTCTGAAAGGATCAATCCACACCGAGCTTGACTGATGTACTTAGGAATCAGAGACGGTTCGGGGGAATAAACGATTTCTTTCGCCCGTTCGATCACCTTCCTCTTTTCAGGCTCAGAATGCGTCACCACAAGGAGATGGGGCAGAACAAGCTGAGCCAATTCAAGCCTCTTTTGCGGACGGCAACACCCCGCATAGACTGCATCATACCGGAGTCTGGTTGGGTTGGGACGAAAAACATCCGAATTGATGAATGCGTTATGAGAAACTGTGAATGCCTGGACCCCTTCTCTCCTAAGAAGATGAGTGCAACCATCGCTATTTCCCAAAAAGAAGAAATTTTGAGGATACTTCGCCTTTTTGATGAGGGCTTTGTGATAGGATCCTGATCCGGGAACTTCCCCCCAAAAAGCGACAAGAACGTAGTCGTTTTCCTGAAATAAAGGGATTACCTCATCGCGAGTAAACAACACATTGAGGCTTTGAAAAAAGCCGAGCGACCATATTCTCCCCCAAGGAGCTTGATAAACAAGAGAACAGTAAGCGACAGGAGTCGTGTCGGAGCCCCATTCATGAATCGCACCTGGATCTGTTTTGATAAATTGAACAGCCTCTTTCCATGTATAGGAAGCATGAACCACATCTATCCCAGCAAGCCAATGTTGGTAACTGACGTCTTCGTATCGAGCCTCATACCCGCAGAGACTGCTCATGTAAAAGAAAAGACCTGCCACAAAAAAAGAGATTTTTTCCATCATTGTCCGCACATCGTAAGGGAAAGAGATTCTTCTTGTCCAGCATTTTTCTCATGGTCTATACTCACAAACCTTATGCTATCGGTTATCTTATACGGTCGCAATGATAATCACGGATACAATTATCATAAGCGACTCGCTATCAGCCTCAACTCTTTATCGTTACAGCTGTCCGAAATCGGCGATGAAATCATTTTTGTCGACTACAACACACCTAACGATTTACCGACCATAATCGAAGCGATTCAAGATACCCTGACCTCAAAAACACAATCTCTTCTTCGCATTTTGCGAGTAAGACCCTCTCAACACAACCTTCGATCTCCCCTTCCCTTAATTGAACCGGTTGCAAGAAATGTGGGCATTCGAAGATCCAATCCAGAAAACAAATGGATTCTTTCCACAAACATCGATATGATTTTCATACCCGAAGATCCTCAAAAAAATTTAAGCACCATTATCAAAGAATTGCCCGATGGATTTTATGGATTACCCCGTTTTGAAATCCCTGAACATTTATGGGAGGTCTCTTTTGAACGATCTCACCCTGAAGCAATTCTCAAATTCCTAAGAAACTACGGAACGAAACTCCATCTTCACACCATCACTCGGAAAGAAGGATTTCTTCTCTATGATAATCCGGGCGACTTTCAATTAATGCTGAGAACAGATCTCTTTAAAATTCAAGGGTTTGACGAATCTATGATAAAGGGATGGCATGTGGATGCCAATCTGGCTAAACGGATGGATCTCTTGGGGAAAAGGGCGCAACCTTTGGAACACTTGATCAAAGGTTATCACTGTAACCACACGCTCAAAGAATCTGCTCTTCATAGTGCAAATAGAACGGAAAATAGTTGGAAGCAATTTGTGGATAACTCGAGTATGAATCCCATTTTAACCCAAGAAAATTGGGGTATAGCAGATGAAGCGATCGAGGAAATTTCTCTGAAAAACAAGGGTTCTCATGCAGAAGTCATTGCCCGTACTTTACATCCCTACAGCGAGAAAACCTATGACCTCGTCATCGATCGAAAACAGTTCAATTATCTTTCCTACTCTCCTTCGCAAATCTTTTCTTACCTAGCTGATCACCTCGCCAATCTGAAAATCGATGAAGCTGTTGCCTACATTGGCCATGACCAAGAATTACTCAGGCTCATCAACCATTATTTAAAAGAGACCAAACCTACCTCCTCCCTTCTTTACTTGGAAGGATACGATCTCAAAGAATCTTGTGCTCACGAAGTCACAAGACAGGAACTCATGCAAAAAGGATTTCTCTTTATCTTCGATTTTCACAAACAAATGGGAAAAAAAGTGATGACTGAATTCTGCTCTATCATAAAAAACAAAAAAAAACTAAACAAAGAATCAAAATTCATTGGAATTAACACTCGTTACACAGATTACTTTTTTATTTTCTTAAAATATTTGGATATTCGCATGGGTTCTCATGTAACAGGAATTTGCTATGGTTATCTTAAAAAGGGGAAAAGAAGGGTCAACCGGAGACACGTTTTCAACAGCTTGGGTTATTTCGTCGTTCGCTATCTCCACAACTACACTGACGCAATTCGAAAAATGGTGCAAAAAACAATCAAGTGAGTTATCTCCCGAAAAAGAGGGACTCGCACTTGAGATTTCGGCACGTTTCTTATCTCTCCTTCCTTCTTCTCGCCAGTTGCGCCCGTGACGCAATCGATCCTTTATCGCTTAGCCCGAATACCCCTTACACGACGTGGACACCGCTCCAAGGCAACCGGCTCGTATCCTCCAAATATTGCCAAACAATTCTCCCCTCAACATTTGGGAAAGAAGAGCTCAGCTTAGCCGAACTCATCGACATTGCTCTGCAAAACAATCCGCAGACTAAACAATCGTGGGCTCTTGCCAGATCAGCTGCCGCCCAATATGGCCAAGCGATGAGCTCCTTTTTCCCTTCGATCCAAGCGAGTAGCTCCTTCATTCGCCAAAAGGGGGGCTATCCCGTCACGAACAGTCTCAACTCTCTCGGCTCTTCACAAACAAGTGGTGCCTCTGCAGCTCTTGGAAGCACGGTCCAGAGCAATTCGTTCACAACACAAACCTTTTACTCCTCACAAGGGGGGCCCGATGTATCACTCTCCTACATCCTCTTTGATTTCGGCAAAAGAACTGCCGCGGCGATAGCTGCAAGAGAGGCCCTCTACTACGCCGACTTCCACCACAATCAGGAGATCCAAACGGTCCTGCGCATCGTAATGGAGGACTACTACAATTACGTCTACCAAATCGCCAATCTCAAGGCAGCTGTGACAAACCTCGCCACCGCTCAAACGTCGCTCGATGCGGCAAACGAAAAATTTTCCCTCGGCGTTGCGGCTCTTGGCGACGTGGCAAGCGCGAGAACGCAATTCCTCCAAAGCCGAATGGCTGTCACAACCCAAAAACAACAGGTCGAAAATGCATTTGCTCAGCTCGCCGTCGACATCGGACTTCCTCCTAACATCCCATTTGAGGTGATGCCTTTCCCCGATGAAGTGATCGCTAACCCCATATTGGAAAGTATTGATGAGCTCGTTGAAGTGGCGCAAACGCAAAGACAAGATTTTTTGGCAGCTCAAGCTAACGTCCGCTCCAAAAGAGCGGTTCTTGAAGGGGCCAAACGGGCGATTTTACCCACTCTCTCAACAACTCTCGATACAGGCCACTACTGGTACCAAAAAGGACAGCAAGAACACAACATGCACTGGATTGCGACCATTTCCCTCGATTTCCCTCTCTTTGATGGCTTCTATTTCAAAAATGGAGTGCGCAATGCAGAAGCCAATTTGGCCGTCTCAGAAGCGCAGCTACTACAAACAGAGCTGACAGTGATTCAACAGGTGACCACTTCCCACATGGGGGTCAAAACGGCAGCTCTCAATCTAACCGACTCCGACGAGTACTTAAAATCTGCCGAACTCGAATTCAAAATCGCGATCGCCAATTACAAAGCGGGAACCAAGACAATTTTAGATGTTTTATCGGCGCAAAGCTCTCTTGCTGACGCTAGGTCAAAAAAGGCGAACGCTTTTCAAAATTGGTTTTCTTCACTCGCCTCACTTGGCTTTGCAACGGGTTCTTTATGCCCCACAGGAGAGCAATCATGTTCCGATGGTCTTTGATGATTCTCTGTTTCGCTAGTTGTCACAAAACAACTCTGCCTAAACCTATCCCCTCCTATCCAATCCAAATGGATGTGGCCAAGGCAATCGATACGCCCATTTTCATCGAAGCGCTCGGTCACGTAGAGCCAATCACAAGTGTCCATATCTACTCCCGAATTGAGGGAGAGCTCACTGGCATCTACTTCAACCAAGGGGAGGAGGTAAAACAGGGAGATCTTCTCTTCACCATCGATCCAAAACCATATGAAGCGGCTCTCCTCGAAGCTCAAGGTGTGTTCGAAGAGAGCTTGGCGAATCTCGCTCTAGCAGAGGAAAAGGTAAAACGTTACCAAACGCTCACGAAAAATGACTTTTACTCACAAATCGATTACGAAACACTCCAAACCAATATGGCTGCCCTCAAAGCTCAAACAGAAGCGAATCGGGCTCAAGTGGAAAAGGCGAAAATCAATCTCTCTTATTGCTGGGTCTATGCCCCTATCGATGGGAAAACAGGCATCTTACAAATCGATTATGGAAATTTGATTTTCGTAGGAAGTTCTTCCCCCCTCATCACGCTTAATCAAATGACCCCCATTTTCGTCACCTTCTCCATCCCCGAGTTCGAACTCCCTAAAATCCAAAAAGCGCTCAAAAATGGCCCTCTCAAAACAGTTGCTGCCTATGACCATTTCGAAAGCGATGATCTCTTCCAAGGAGTTCTCTACATGCTCGATAATCAGGTCGATCCTAATACAGGCATGTTGAAACTGCGCGCTCTCTTCGAAAACGCAAATCGAGAACTATGGCCCGGACAATTCATCCGCAACAGACTGATTACCAATACGATAAAAAACTCTGTCACCATTCCCTTCTCCGCGGTGCAAATGACGCAAACAGAACCTATTGTCTTTGTGGTCAAAGAGGATATGACGGTCGAACAAAGAACAGTCCAACTTGGGCAAAGAAATGATCAAGAGGTGATCGTCCTAAGGGGAGTTCTCGCTGGTGAGAAAATAGTGACGGAAGGACAAATGAACCTCTACACCGGATCGAAAGTATTCGTGGCGGAGCATCGATGAACCTATCTGAGCCATTCATCCGCCGGCCCGTGATGACCCTTCTGGTGATGAGCTCTATCTTGTTTTTTGGAGTGCTCGCCTACCAGTTGCTTCCTGTGAGTGATCTGCCGAGCGTCGATTTGCCAACCATCGAAGTTTCGGTGAGCTATCCGGGTGCGAGCCCCGAAACGATGGCAAGTTCAGTTGCAACTCCGCTCGAACAACAGTTCATGACTATCCAGGGAATTCAATCGGTTATCTCATCGAGCAATACCGGATCGACTAACATCGTTCTTACATTTGATCTGGAT
Source organism: Chlamydiota bacterium (assembly GCA_027451585.1). Lineage (GTDB taxonomy): Bacteria > Chlamydiota > Chlamydiia > Chlamydiales > SM23-39 > DAIDHZ01. Next base: position 12,387 of record DAIDIZ010000035.1, on the reverse strand, counting down.
CGGAATATCGATGCTGCCGCAACCGACGTCCAAGCGATGATCTCGACGGCCCAACCTCAACTACCGACCAACCTCCCCAATAATCCCACCTACCGAAAAGTGAACCCTTCGTCAACGCCCATCCTCTACTTTGTTATGACCAACCCGAACATGACCTTGGGCGAACTCTACGACTTCGGCAATACGTTCATAGGAGAGCGTTTATCGATGATTGAAGGGGTCTCCCAAGTGATCACCTACGGCTCGCCGTACGCGGCCCGGATCCAAGTCGATCCCGAAAAACTCGCCGCGAAACAGATCGGTATCGATGAAATCGCAAGTGTAATCGCCCAAGGAAACGTCGACCTGCCACTCGGAACGCTCTTTGGACCGCGCGACGATTTTACTCTCGAGGTGGATGGACAACTCTTGAAGGCGGAAGGATACAATGAGCTCGTCATCAAAAATCAAAATGGGAACATCGTCAAGATCAAGGATATAGGAAGAGCTCTCGATAGCGTCCAAGACGATAAATACTTCATGCACTACATCTCAGATAAGGGAGATCAGCCCTGTCTTATTTTGGGGATACAAAGAATTGCCGGCGCTAATACCATCAAGATTGTCTCGCAAATCAATCAGATCTTGCAGGAAATGGAGCCGCAGCTTCCCAAAGCACTCAAAATCGAAAGGCTCTACGACCAATCGGAGACGATTATCCAGGGAGTCGATGATGTCAAACTCACCCTAGGGGTAGCCTTTATCCTCGTCATTGGGATCATCTACCTTTTTTTAGGAAAAGGACTCAATACGATCATCCCTACCTTAGCCATCCCCCTATCGATTGCCGGAACCTTTGCCGTCATGTTTCTGCTCAGATTTAGCCTGGATATTCTCTCTCTTCTCGCTCTCACTCTCTGCATCGGATTTCTCGTCGACGATGCGGTTGTCGTTTTAGAAAATAACGTCCGGCGCGTGCAGATGGGAGAAGCTCCCCTTACCGCCGCTTTGAACGGAGTCAAAGAGATCAGCGTCACCATCCTCAGCATGACTCTGTGTCTCTCCGCCGCATTCATCCCGATGCTTTTCATGGATGGAGTAGTAGGTCGCCTTTTCCGAGAATTCGCCATCACCATCGTCGTCGCCGTCCTCATCTCCGGATTTGTCTCCCTCTCACTCACCCCCATGCTGGGTAGTTGCTTTGTGAAACCCTACCAAAGGAAAAAAAAGCCCAAGATGGAGCAGATAGCAGATCGAATCAATGAGGCTATGAAAAAAGGGTATGAGCCGTGCCTCTTTTTTGCGATGCGCCATAAACCGCTGATGGTGAGCATCGGGGTTGCCAGCATCATCGGATCGCTCTTTCTATATACCGCCCTTCCCAAAGATTTTCTCCCACCAGACGATGTTGGTTTTATCGAAGGATGGACGGTGGCCCGCGATGGGACCTCTCCTTATCTCATGGAAAAATATCACGAAGAACTCGGAAATCTTGCGATCCAAGATCCCAATGTCGAATCGCTCATTTCGATCAGCTCCTATTCCAATCCCAATCAAGGGATCCTCTTCATGCGACTTAAAAATTTCCGCGATCGCCTGCCGATGTACGGCGCTATCCAAGAGATGACAGAGAAATTTGGTAAACTCTCCGGCATCAACACCTACCTCTCTCCACTCCCCCTGATCAACCTATCTGTCGGCACCACCGCCCAAGCCCTCTACCAATATGCACTCACTAGTATCGACAGGACAGCCCTCTACGAATACGCTCCGAAACTCCAGCAACAAATGAGTAATCACCCCGAATTTTCCCAAGTCTCCTCCGATCTGCGCATTGGTCAGCCACTTTGGGCCTTTCGCATCAATCGCGATAAAGCCTCAAACTACAATGTCACCGCCAAACAGATTGAAGATTTTTTCCAATACGCCTACTCCGACAACAAAGTGTCCCAAATCAACGGCCAAGTGAACGTCTACGACGTGATCGTCGAAACCCTTCCCCCCTTTTACAAAGACCCTACCGTCCTTTCTAAACTCTACGTCCGATCCCAAACAAGCCATCTCGTCCCCCTCTCGGAAATCCTAGAGCCCACCCAAACAACCGGCCCCCTCACGATCAACCATTATAATGGGCTTACCGCCGTCAACATCTCGTTCAATCCAGGCCGAAATACCCCTCTCGGCGATAGCCTTAACACCTTGACAGCCCTTACTCAAGAACAAAAACCACCTCAAGTGCACGGACAAGTGATCGGGACCGCCAACATCTTCAAAGAGTCGTTTGAGAGCCTCAACTTTCTTCTTCTCATCGCCTTTTTCATCATCTACGTTGTCCTCGGCATCCTGTACGAAAGCTTCATCCAGCCCTTGACCGTTATGAGCGCCCTTCCACCCGCTCTTTTTGGAGGCCTTTTCACTCTCTATCTCTTCAACGAAACCCTCTCCCTTTACTCCTTTGTCGGTCTCATCCTTTTGATTGGCATCGTCCTCAAAAACGGTATCATCCTCGTCGACTTTGCCAACAATGCGATCGAAAAAGAGAACAAATCAGCAGAAGAAGCGATTGTCGAAGCGGCCCTTATTCGGTTTCGCCCCATCCTCATGACAACAGTTGCCGCCCTCATGGGCGCCGTCCCCATTGCACTCGGAATTGGAGGCGCTGTAGCCCAAAGCCGCATTTCACTCGGCCTTTGCATTGTCGGAGGCCTCCTCGTCTCGCAGTTGCTTACCCTTCTCCTTACCCCCGTCATCTACTACTACTTCCAAAAGCTCCAAGAAAAACTCTTTGGGATCAAGAGGCATACCTCCTCCAAACTAAAAGCAACCAAGAAAACAAATTTAAATCTATAAGCTCGACTTGGTACATTTTTTGCCGATATCTCCGGAAAGTGCGCTCAAAAAATGTACAAAATCGAGGCAATAAAAATCCTTGCATTCAAAAGGGAATCTGCGACAATTTGAAAGGAGTTGCGAATGAAAAGGATTGCCCTTTTTCTATTTTCTCTGTGCGGAGCTTTTGGGATCGGTTTTGGTCTTTCTCGATTCAAGCCCGAGGTCGATTCACTTTTAGCAAAGAACAAACTTTCTCAAGAAAAACACCCTCTCACTTTCCCGCCCTCACCCTACCCGATCAAAAACCATTCATTTGTGATTCTCCTGATCAGTCACAACAATGGGGCAACAGCCGAAAAAACAATCCAATCGATCTTGTCGCAAACCTATGAAAACTTCCGGGTCATCTACATCGATAATGGCTCCTCGGATGGAAGTGGGGAACATGCACGCGAGCTCATTTACGACCACGAACAGGGGCACAAGGTCCAGTTCATCCAAAATGAGTACAAAATCCCGGTGATGCGCAATCTGGTCCGAGCCATTGAAGCTTGCGAAGATGAAGAAATCGTGGTCCTCCTCGGAGAAGAGGACCGCCTCTCCCATGAATGGGTCCTCCAAAGGCTGAACCAGTATTATGCTAACCCCGATCTCTGGATGACACTCAGTCAATACATGACCTTTCCCACCTTCTCTCTAGGAGATCCCTCCCCTACTCTCGGAGAGATGCGAAACGCCCCTCAATCCTATCCTCAGCTGAAAACGTTTTACGCAGCTTTATTCAAAAGAATCGACGAGGCTGATTTAACTGAGGCAGGAAAATGGCTTCCAGACCAAGCAGAGGTTGCCTATCTAGCTCCTCTTCTCGAAATGGCCAAGTCTCAGATCGAGTTTGTCCCAGAGGTTCTCTCTCTCGTCTCAAAGAGGGAAGAAATTTCACCCGAGATCGAAAATCTCTTCGAGACTTGCCTCAAAGACAAACCTTCTTACACCCCTTTAAGACAACTCAAAGAAAGGGCTTAAATGAAACAACTATTTTTTCTTCTTTTCTTGGCTGCAGCTCTTCTATTCGGATTGAAAATGGGGAAAAAAGAATCTCTTCATTCAATCATTACCTCGGAAAAAGAGTTCCCTATCAAGGACCGAAAAACGTTCGTTTTCCTCGTCTACGCCTATAACCAAGACTCTTGGGTCGAGCGAACTCTCCAATCCATCTTCGAACAGGAATATGACTACTACCGGGTTGTGTTCATCGATGATGGCTCAACCGATGCAACCTTTGGCGTTGCTTCGTCTTTCGTGGCCGAAAACAATCAGGAAGGGAGGGTGGTCCTCATTCGAAATGAAGAAAAGCTCGGACTTAGGACTTGTTTGGAACAAACGATCGATCAGTTGCTCGATCAAGAAATCGCTATCCCTCTCCTCGCCAAAGATTGGCTCTCCCACGGAGGTGTGTTGACCCGGATGAACGAAGTCTTCCAAAACCCCGATGTGTGGCTCGCCTCCTCTTCTTCCGTCACCTTCCCTTCCTACGAAATCCTCCCCTCAGGACTCAAAAGTTTCTATGCGGCCCTTTTTAAACAAATGCCCTCAAGTGGAAGATCTCTCGAATCGGTCGAAACTCTCGCAAAAGGAAGAACAAGACACCTAAACGATGTCTTATTCTTCAATAATCAAACTATTTAAAATATTTTCCATACTTTAAAGGAAGATCCTCCTCTGATAGAGTAGAGGAGTAGGCAGTTCTCACGACCGCCCCCCCTCGTCAAACCGGACGTGCAGATTTCCCGCATCCGGCTTACCTGTTGTTGTCGCCCTTAAGCATTCGCTGTAAACATGCGTTTTCGCAATCTGCATAATCCTAACTTAGTGAACAACCTGTACCAATTTTCCCCTGTTCCCATTTTATACCCACGCTGACTCTGAGATGGTCTGAAATGTCAAGACCACCTCATTAGAGGGTGGTCCGAATTTTTGGGACCATTATACTTGTCTTCTCGTAACACTTCCAGGACAACTTTCTTTTTGAAGGCTGCCGTTCTCGGTGTTCGTGGCTTCTTGGTCATTTTTCATCTCCATGCTTAGTACGTTTAAAGCATGAAGCAAACTAACTGACCTGTCCAGTTTTTGGGGTCCACTTCACTCGGTGACTTGAGAACAAGAAAAACCTTATCCGCAGCTATTTATGCAACAACGCCGATGGCGATTGTAAAAAATGAGACTCGCCCCCATTTTCGGGCTGCCTTTTCCTGTTTTGCAGAAACTTGCGTCCACAGAAAAAGCGCAGGAAGCAGTAAACTCCACAAGACATTCACGATCCACAAAATATACTCGTTCCACTCCAAAATGGCCCAAGCAAGCCGATTTAAAGCTATCAAATTTCCAATAAAAAATTGGGGTCAATATTGAATTAATATTAACCCCAATTTTTTATTGGAAATTTGATGCTTTAAATTCGGTTTTCTTGGGCCATTTTGGAGTGGAATGAGTATATTCCCGCTTTGATAGTAATAGAGGCGAGTGTGTCTAGCATGTTATGGCATATTCACATGTTTCAAAACACGACTAACCTTTTTCACTTCTTCGGGACGCCCCTTTTTTGCGTTGATTTTTTTATGAGAGACCCTGCCGTTCGCTGCGCGAATGAGATCCCCCGAAAGATGACTAATACTCTTTATTTGAGCGATTAATTTGTTGGAAGGCTTTACTTGCGTAGGCCCTACTCGATGTTCATGACCGTCTTTGCGTATTCTTGTCATATGTCCTCCTTTGCATAAAAAAGTATATATAAGCAAAAAGGATAGAAAATTAAACAGAAATCGGTAAAAATGAACCTACCCCTATGAATTTTATCTGGAAGTTTTTCGCAAAAATCGGCTGGTTCTTCCTCAAACTCCGCTACCGCATTGAGGTAAAAGGACTCGATCAGCTGCAAAAATACAAAAACCAGGGGGGACTCCTTTTCTTGCCCAATCATACGGCCCACGTCGACCCTCTCTTCCTCTCCCTTCTTCTCTGGCCCACCTTTCGCTTCCGCCCTGTGGTCACCGACTATGTCTATAAAATGGGTTTTTTACGTCCCTGGATGAAGCTCATGAAAGCCGTCCCCATGCCAAACCTCGAAAGTTCCTTTAACCGAATCAAAATGAAAAAGGCAAAAGATGCGATCCAGGCCGTTTCCGACGGACTCAATGAAGGGGCAAATTACCTTTTCTACCCTTCGGGGAAATTGAAGTTGGGGCCTAAAGAATTACTCGGCGGCTCCTCGGGAACGCAAGATGTGATCACCCGCGCGCCAAACGCCCACATCGTATTGATCCGGGTCTCGGGTCTGTGGGGAAGCTCTTTTTCATGCGCACTTACCGGATCTTCTCCTTCTATTCCAAAGACACTCCTCAACGGACTAAAAACTCTGCTAAAAAATGGGATCTTCTTCGCTCCTCGAAGAAAAATGACCGTCGAAATCGCGGTCGAACCGCCCGATTTTCCAAGACAAGGAAGCCGAAACGAGATCAACCGCTTTCTCGAGGACTGGTACAATCAATACAAAGGAGGCCTCTCTGAAGAACCCTTAAACCTTGTCTCCTATTCGTTTTGGAAAAAAGATCTCCCCGAGATGATCCATCACAAAAAACAAACGAAAAAAACGGGCCTCACAACCATCTCTTCCGACACGCAAAGTCGGATCTTCAAAGAAATCCAACGCATTGCATCAAACCCCGAACTCAAAATCTCTCCTGCACAAAGACTCAATGCCGATCTCAATCTCGATTCCCTCGATATCGCCGAAATCATCGCCTTTTTAGCGCAGAAGTTCAACGTAAGCGAGGTCCACCCTGAAAACCTCGAGACAGTGCAAAATGTACTCGAAATCGCCGAACAGGCCAAAGCTGATGGCCCTTCAATACAGAAACGGAAAAGCCTCTTCTCTTTCTTGGCAGAAAAAGAAAGAAAATCGCCTGAACCTCCATTTGGCAATACAATTCCAGAAGCTTTCCTCCACACCGCATCAAGGATGAAGGGAATGATCGCTTGTGGGGATGATTTGGCGGGCGTTTTCACTTACAAAAAATTCAAACGCGCTGTCTTTGTTCTCGCCTCTCATTTCGAAAAGATCCCCGAAACAGAGGTGGGGGTTCTCCTTCCTGCATCAGCGGGTGCCTACTTGGTGATCTTCGCTCTTCTCTTCGCAAGAAAAGTGCCGGTGATGCTCAACTGGACTCTCGGTCCTCGCTATCTCGAGGAAATGGTCCGGCTAAGCGGTGCGAAACGGGTCCTCTCTTCAGAAAGGTTTCTTGAAAAAATCGCCCATGTCGAATTCGGAAGTGTTACCAACCAGCTGGAACTCCTCGAAGAGGTGAGAGAATCGATTTCTCTTAGGTCTAAACTCAAGGGAGCTCTGCTCTCTCTGCTCCCCGACCTGTTTGCCATTAAGTCATTTAAAATAAACACATTACAAAAGAACGACCGGGCAGTCATCCTCTTTACAAGCGGCACGGAAGCCTCTCCGAAAGGGGTGCCCCTTACCCACGACAATATTCTTTCGAATCATCGCTCCTCCATGCACTCATTCGAGATAAAAGCAACCGACATCCTCTACAGCATTCTCCCCCCTTTCCACTCATTTGGTTTTTCTCTCGTGGGCGTGTTGCCTCTCATTACAGGAATCAAGGCGGCTTATTACCCCGATCCAACGGATGGGTTTGCTCTAGCTGAAGGAATTGAGAGATGGGGAGTGACCCTTTTTTGTGGAGCTCCCAATTTCTTAAAGGGGCTCTTAGCTGCAGCTTCCTATCAACAACTTGCCTCTATCCGTCTCTTTGTGACAGGGGCCGAGAAGGCGCCCCAAGAACTTTACGACTTGCTCGGAAACAAACTGATCGAAGGATATGGAATCACTGAATGTTCTCCCGTGGTTTCCCTCAACCGATTAGACATCCCGTCTAAGGGAGTGGGTAAGGTACTGGACTGCATCGAGATTTGTACGATTCACCCCGAGACTTCAGCTCTTTTAAAAGAGGGAGAAGAAGGAGAGCTTTGCATCCGCGGGCCCAACGTCTTCCACGGCTACTTAGGAGAGGCGAAATCGCCCTTCATCGAGATCAACGGGAAAGAGTGGTACCGAAGCGGCGATATTGGCCATCTCTCGAAAGATGGGTACATCTTCCTTTCTGGCAGGCTCAAGCGATTCACCAAGATCGGTGGCGAAATGATCAGCCTGGGAGCAATTGAACAGGTATTGACCGAAGAATTAGCCAAACGGGGAGAAAAAAGCAAAGAAGGACCGCTGCTTGCCGTTTGCGCCAAAGAGATCGAAGGGCAAAAAACAGAACTCGTTCTCTTCACAACAAACCAACAAATCCAAAAAGAGACGCTCAATGAAATCTTGAGCCAAGCAGGATTTAGCAACCTGATCAAAATCGGAGAAGTGAGAAGAATCGTCGAATTTCCTCTATTAGGAACTGGAAAAACCAATTACCGTGAACTACAGACCCTTTTGAAACGACATCTATGAAATTGCATCTATTCAATACAGAAACAAGAGAGCTCGAAGAAGTCAGACCTCATCACGGTGACACGATCCGGATGTACACCTGTGGCCCGACGATTTACAATTTCGCCCACATCGGGAACTTCCGCACTTACGTATTTGAGGATCTCCTGAGACGAACCATCCGCTTTTTTGGATTCAAACTCGAACAAGCCATGAACCTGACCGACGTGGACGATAAAACAATCCGCGGAGCCATCCAAAATAAGATCTCTCTGAAAGAATTTACGGAGCCGTTTAAAATTGCCTTTTTTGAAGATTTAAAAACGCTCCATATCCAACCCGTTGAATACTATCCTGCCGCAACCGATTACATCCCGCAGATGATCGAGATGATTGAAGAACTCCTCAAAAAAGGGATTGCCTACAGAACAAAAGACGGTTCGATCTATTATTCGATCCGCAAATTCCCAACCTATGGGAAACTCTCCCATCTTTGCATAGATGATCTTAAAATCAATGCCTCAGGAGAGAACGCAGCGGACGAGTACGAAAAGGACAACATCTCCGATTTCACTCTCTGGAAAGCCTATGATCCGAATCGAGACGGGAACATCTTTTGGGAAAGCCCATTTGGAAAAGGACGCCCTGGGTGGCACATCGAATGTTCGGCCATGTCGATGAGTCTTCTTGGAGAAACCATTGATATCCACTGTGGCGGCGTTGACAATATGTTTCCTCATCATGAGAACGAGATCGCCCAGTCAGAAGGGTACTCGGGGAAGAGATTTGTCTACCAGTGGGTTCATGTAGAGCACCTTCTGGTCGATCACAAAAAGATGTCGAAAAGCTTAGGCAATTTTTATACCCTCCGCGACCTTTTAAACCAAGGCTTTACCGGCACCGAGGTACGCTACCTCCTCCTATCGACCCACTATCGGACCCAGCTCAACTTCTCTCTCCCCTCCCTTCTTGCCGCCCGAGCAAGTCTAAAGAGGATCGGAGATTTTGTGATCAGGCTCCGTTCCATTGAAGGGGAATCCACAAAACACATCCACGTTTTCGACCGAATCCAAAAGGCTGAAAAGGAGTTTAAAGAAGCCTTGAGCCAAGACATCAATATCTCGGAAGCTCTTGCCGTTCTCTTTGATCTGATCCGCGATATTCACACCCTTTGCGATGAAAAAGCCGTTGGCATAAGAGAAGCGAGAGCAATACTCGAACTCCTCACCCACTGGGATCAAGTCCTCGCCGTTCTTCCCTTACATCCGGAAGAAGAGATCGCCCCCGACCTCACAGAAAAGCTCCGAAAAAGAGAAGGGGCGAGAAAAGCGAAGAATTTTCTCTTAAGCGATCAGCTCCGAGACGAGATCTTGCAAAGAGGTTATCTTATTGAAGACACACCGCAAGGGGCCCGCCTGAAGAGGAAATCATGAGCCAAATTGGGAAAACCCCCGATGAAAAATTTTTAATCAAGCTCTTTGAAATAGCTATCTCCAGAGGAGATCCTTTTGCAGTGATCCCTATCCACAAGGTGGCCGAAAAAGCGGGACAAAAAGAGTCTGAGGTGAAAAACATCACCAAGCTCTTAGCGCAAGCCAACTTCATCAAAAAAGTGGGAGAAAAAGAGGTGCGCCTCACCGAGCACGGGAAGCGCTTTGTCGAAAATGAGTTATAACGCCCCGCTCGCAGAAAAGCTCCGTCCTGAATCATTGGACGACATGGTGGGACAAAACCACCTTGTGGGACCTCATGGCTTTATCCGAAAGGTGATCGAATCGGGCAAACCCCTCTCGATCCTCCTCTGGGGACCTCCTGGCTGTGGCAAAACCACCCTCGCCCGCCTCTATGCCAAAGCCTTTGACGCCCACTTCATTTCCTTTAGCCCCATCTTCCAAGGAGTGGCTGATCTCAAAAAAACGATCCAAGAAGCCGAATCGCTTCCTCTCTTTCGGAAAAAACTCCTCCTCTTCGTCGATGAGATCCACCGGTTCAATAAAGCACAACAAGATGCTTTTCTCCCCTTTGTCGAAAATGGGACCATCACGCTCATTGGCGCAACGACAGAAAACCCTTCGTTTGCCCTCAATAACGCCCTCCTTTCTCGCCTGCGCACTCTCATCCTCAATCCGCTCACAGATGAGGAACTCCGTCTCCTCATCAACCGCTACGAAAGAACACATCACCTTCTCCCCCTAACCGAGGAAGGGAAAACGCAACTCATCGTTTGGTCCTCTGGCGATGCACGCCATCTACTCAATATGTTGGAATCCATACAACTCGCGCCCAAAGAACCTCCCCTCGATAGCGAGAATCTTACCCATTACATCCAACGAAAACCCCCTCTTTATGACAGAAAAGAAGAAAGCCATTATAACCTCATCTCAGCGCTCCACAAATCGGTCCGAGGCTCCGATCCCGATGCAGCTCTCTACTGGCTTGCCCGGATGCTCGTCAGTGGCGAAGATCCCGACTTTCTGGGCAGACGCATCGTCCGCATGGCAACTGAAGACGTGGGCCTCGCTGATCCCCACGCTCTTACCTTAGCCTTGCATGCCTGGGAAACCTATGAACGGCTCGGATCTCCCGAAGGAGAACTTGCTTTAGCCGAAGCCATCATCTACCTCGCGCTTGCCCCTAAAAGCAACTCGATCTATACCGCCTTTAAACAAGCAATGCAGCACGCAAAAGAAAGCTCTCACCTCTCCCCTCCTAAAATCATTTTGAACGCCCCCACAACGTTGATGAAAGAAATCGGCTACGGCAAAGGCTACATGTATGACCATGATACAGAGAGTGGATGCTCTGGCCAAAACTACTTTCCCGATGGGAAGGAAAGAGTCACCTTCTACACTCCGCAAGCAAGGGGTTTCGAAAGGGAGCTCAAAAAAAGACTCGACTACTTCAATAAGATCCGTAAATAGTATTAGCGAGCCTTTGAAAAATAGACCGAATGTTCAGAAAAATCTAGAAAAACACAGTGTTCCTGAAAAAACTCCATGCCCAATATACCTTCAATCGCAATCGGCATCTTAATTGGGACAAGATGAAAATCTAGGGGACCAAAATTAGTTGAGTTGATGAGAAATAGTTCCCGTCTTGCAGTGACATAGGTTTGTTCATAGGCTCGATTTTCAGTGTTTAACACATTCCAGGTAGATCCTGTATCGAGCATACAACGAAAAAGGCCTAATTCTGTCTGAACTTCTATTTCGACTAAGCCTCGATCCAACAAAAGGGGAACTTTGACGAACGCCTCTTCCTGATACCCTTGCCGTACCAACGTAGACAAGCTATCACAAAATGATAACTTGGAGTGCTTTAAATCTAAAAATAAATTTATATTTCCGAAGAGTTCCCACCCCACTTTACCCGGTTCTGGCGAAGAGGGCTGCTCGTTTCCCTCAATGAGAGTAGCGTCTATATGGAATGTTTCTGAATATTCATGAACCTCAGGTTCTGAAAAAACGACGGATCCAACACTAATTTTAGGAATTTTAAAAAGATTTTCTTTATATGCCGCGCCACAAATTCCATACATAGTTGTGGATTGGAGATAGGTTTTATTTTCGATGGTTTTGAGAACATCGGATGAAAAACCAAATTGTCCTCTGAATCCTAAGTCGAGCATCACGGAGATCGTCTTCTGATCGATCTCCGCAGATAAGCAAGGCTGATTCGCCGCTGTAAATTTTGAGATCTTGATGGGGAGAAAATAGGCCCCCTGTCTATTCTTGATATGATCTATCTGTTCAATGGCGATTTGTCTTTGGGATTTTTGAGTCATCCAAAGATAAGAAACGCCAAGTATTCCTACCAACAAAAGCAATAGTAATAGCTTCCTATCTCTAATCATTTTCCTTATGACCCACTGAAATCGTCGCCTTTCCTTCACCACTGCTATCTTGTTTTATCTCTCCTTTTGCGTAATTGCCACTATTATCGGCGTTGTTGCATAAATAGCTGCGGATAAGGTTTTTTCTTGTTCTCAAGTCACCGAGTCTTTAAATTTTTTGTTATCAAGCAAAAAAACGTAGGCTCAATATGGCTCCCAAGAAAGATGTCACCCCTTCCAAAAAGAAAGA
>DAIDIZ010000034.1 GCA_027451585.1 Chlamydiota bacterium | reverse complement strand
CCGAATTTAAAGCATCAAATTTTCAATAAAAAAATTGGGGTTAATATTAATTCAATATTGACCCCAATTTTTTATTGGAAATTTGATAGCTTTAAATCGGCTTGCTTGGGTCATTTTGGAGTGGAACGAGTATATACTCGTCCACTCCAAAGATATCTGTCAGATGGGGCTCTACAATGGTATAACATGCGCTGCGCAACGGAAACCATAGGTTCCGTTCACAGCTCCCGGATTATTGCGGTGACGATGGGCGCACCGGAGATCTTCTTTTAAACTTTTCCAGCATCCACCTCTTAAAACGCGATAAACTCCTTGTTGGGGTCCCTTCGGATTTTCTGGCTCTACAGCGGAAGCGTCATAGTAGTTATAAGCATACCAATCCTGACACCATTCATAAACATTTCCCGCCATGTCATAAAGCCCAAATCCATTTGGAGCGTAACTCATTACCGCAGTCGTGTCCGAACTGAAAAAATTCGCCTGCGTTCTTTCGATGTCGACTCCCGTAGGGAAAACAAAAGTCTCCTTTCCCCCAACAGCAGCAGATTCCCACTCCGCCTCGGAAGGGAGCCGTTTGCCCACCCATTTCGCATAAGCGGTAGCTCCATACCAGGTCACTCCGACAACAGGGTGTTTGGCATACCCCGATTCGATGATCAACTTGCCAGCGTTTCTTTTAATCCGAGAATCTCTCAATCGGATGATATCATTGTTATTTTGGTCTTTTTCCCCTCCCATTGCCTGAAGAAATCGGACGAATTGCTCATTGGTGACAGGATGAATATCGAGAGCGAAACTCGAAAGAGAAATGGTATGTCTTGGCATTTCATCTCGAGCTCCTTCATTGCTTCCACGGATATACTGTCCTCCGGGGACCACCACCATTTCGGTTAAGATCGGCTCGATTTCTTTCCATTCTACTTTTGTAGGAATATAGGGAGAGACGTGGCAGTCTCTTTGGAAGACAACCGCCGGATCGCTCTCATATTCAGGACGGACAATTTCAGCAGGCTTGATGAGCGGCTTTAAAGCCGTTACAATCTCGGTTGCAACGGATCCCTCCTCCTCACTTTTGTGGGGGAAATCAAAAGCCAATTGCGCTGTACTTTCCATTCGCGGCTCAGATTCTAAAAGATGGAGAATCTCTTTCTCCGACCCCCCTATACTCTTTGGAGATCCGAGGTATTCGTTCATTGCAAAGAGCAGTTTTTGAGGACGCACATTCGGATTGATCTGAAGACAACGATTGACCAAAAGATCCCAATTGCCTTTTGCATCGGGAAGAAGACGGGAAGGGGGTTCAAAACATCCTTCAGGAATTTTTTGCGTAAGAACATAGTACGTTAAAACCCCAAAAGAATAGGCATCCATCTTTTCTTGCGTTCCACCTCCGTCCAACATCTTTTGCTCAGGAGCTAAAAAAGCAAAACTTCGAACAAAATTCTTGCTCTGCTGGATTACCCGATCCGATCCAATATGAAAGGAAGGCAAGAGAGCCTTCGATATCTCTCCACAAAGACGGATAAACGAAATCCCCTCGCCAATCAGACGATTGATTCCAAAATCAGAAAGAATCGGCCGGATCCCTTCTTCAGTCGCAGCAATTAAAATATTCGTCGGCTTCAACGACCCATGAACTACTCCCTTTTCGTGGGCAAAATCGAGAGCTCCAGCAATGTCGCGAAGCAACTTTTCCATTTGCGCTTCACTGAGAGATTTATGATTAAGATGGAGATATCGATCGAGGTTCACCGTCTCTTCAAAGGAATCGATCAAAGGCTCCATCACGAGAAAATAGCGCCCCTGATCACACGAGACGTTGTAAATTTTCACGATATTCGGATGATCGAGAGCCGCAATTTTAGAAACCTGTTCTTCAAAACGTCTTAAGAAAGAAGGATCTTCGGAGATTTCTTCGGGAAGGAGCTTGATTGCAAAATTTTTTTTAATGAATCGATGTTCAGCAAGATAGACAGGACCGAGAGCTCCTTGTCCTAGTTGTTTCTGGATTGTGTAATCACCTAATATATCCATAGATCATGTTCATATAGCAAAGGAACTATTAACTCAAGCTGCTAATTCCTCGTCGTCGATCGCGGGCTGCCGCTTTCGACAGACGATCGATTAACAACTTGAGTTATTTAAAGAAACAATCAAAAAGCACCAATCCATTTTCCGAAGTACCACGCACCAATTCCGACCACAATAACAGCAAAACTCCAGATGAGATTCGGAAGCCACCGAATTCCCCCTTGAGGATTGCCTCTCGCTTCTAGTGTTCCAATTCCGTAAGCAAAATCCTGAGCTTCATTATGGACCCGAAACGCCTCAGGAAAGTCTTTGCTCAATCGATCCAACTCAAAACCCAAGAAAGAGGCATACTGTCGGATGAACCCTTGCGCGTAGACGCCAGAGAGGAATTGATGAACTCTCCCCTCTTCAATCGCCTGAAGATAGGTCATCCGGATCGAAGTGGCATTTTCCACTTCCTTTAAAGTGAGATTCATCTCTTCTCTTTTTCCTCGAAAAGATTCCCCCATTTTTTTAAGCGCTTCCATAATTTCCTCCGGAGATCCGAGTATACAGAGAGGCTGTGAAAAAATCTAGGTTCCCTTTCTTCATGAGCCGAATACTTGTCGAATTTCCGGCGACCTTATACAATACAGGGCCGTGACGAACAATAGTTGCTTTTCAGCAAAAATAGATCCTTCCCTGAAAGAAAAATTAGAAAATGATTTAAAAGAACAAGGTTTTGTTCTCACGCGTCCCTCTCACACTTTTTTCTCGGCAAAGAAAAAGGGGGTTTCTTGCACTTTTTATGAATCGGGTAGTTTCACGGTACAAGGCAAAGAAATGCAGGAGTTCATCGAGTTCTACCTCGAACCGGAAGTGCTAAAAAAACTCACCTTTTCTCATCCAGAGATCGATCTCGACCTAACGCCCCACATAGGATTGGACGAGGCCGGAAAAGGCGATTTTTTTGGTCCTCTATGCGTCGCTGCTGTCTATGCGGACAAAGAAGGGATTATCCAACTCCAAAAAATGGGAGTCAAAGACAGTAAAAATTTTTCCGATGCGGCGATCCAGACACTGGCCAAAAAAATCCGCAGTGAATATGCGTACACAGTCATTCGCCTCTTCCCTCAGAAATACAACGAACTCTATGCAAAATTCAAAAATCTCAACCGTCTTTTAGGCTGGACCCACGTCGCAGCTTTAGGTGATTTAAGTCAAAAAACAGGGTGCAAAAAAGCACTTCTCGATCAGTTTGCAAATAAAAACGTCGTCCTCCAATTGATGAAGCAAAAAAAGCTCGAGGTCGATCTGGAACAAAAAGTGCGTGGGGAATCTGATCTGGTGGTTGCTGCCGCTTCCATTTTGGCAAGAGATGGATTTCTTGACGGCATGCAAAAATTGAGTGAAGAAATCGGAGTTACTCTTCCGAAAGGGGCCTCCTCCAGTGTAGTTAAAACAGGAAAGAAACTATTCGCCATGCAAGGAGAAGAACTCTTAAAAAAGGTCGCCAAAACCCATTTTAAAACGATGGCTATCGTATGCTCGCTCGACTGAAAATCAAAAACCTGATCCTCGTCGAGGAAACAGAGATTTTTTTTGAAAAAGGACTCAACATCCTGACAGGAGAAACCGGGTCAGGCAAATCGGCCATCCTCTCGGCCATCCGTCTCGTGAGAGGAGAAAGAGCTGACCACACCCTCGTCGGGAAAAAGGGGGATATCGCGATTGTTGAGGCCCACATTTCCCATGACAACCTCCAAGACCCTCTTCTCATTCGGAGAGAAATCTACAGATCCGGAAAAAATCGCTGCTTTGTGAACGACGCCCTCGTTTCCTTATCCGTTTTACGCGATACAGTGGGAGTCTCCATTGACATCGTTGACCAATCCAGCTCGCAACTGCTTTCCTCGATCGATGAACAAAGAAACATCGTTGACATCTTTGCAGATTGCCTCAAAGAGAGAAGAGAACTCGAAACACTTTTTTCTGAAATCGGAGAATTAGAAAGGGAGCTGATCCAACTGAAAGAAAAAGGGAAGACAAAATCAAGAGACCTTACTTGGGCGGAGGAAGATTTCTCTTTTTTAGAAAAAATCGATTGGAAAGAAGAGGAAGAAGATATTTTAAGTCGAGAACACCAACTCCTGACCTCATCACAAGAGAGAGCCAAACAAATCGAAACGCTTCTCTCCCTTTTTTCTGAATATCCGCTCAAAAAGTCCCTTCTTCTCTTGGAACAATGCTCTCGGATCGATGTCGAGATCTCACCTCTTTACCTCCAATTCAAAAATGCTTCTTTAGAAATCAGTGAAGTCGAACGATCTCTCATCTCCTACTTGGGGCGAATCGATATCGATCCAGAGAAACTGGAGAGGGTCGAAAAGAGACTCTCCTCTATCGATCAAGTCAAACGACGCTTTGGGAAAACCTATTCTCTTGTTCAAGAAAAAAGAAAAGAGCTCGAAACGCTCATCGA
>DAIDIZ010000033.1 GCA_027451585.1 Chlamydiota bacterium | reverse complement strand
GTTATTTCTTTCTCTTTTGCTAGGTTTTATGAAAGGGCGCTTTGTTCTTGCTAAAGCAGTGAATCGGGTGGTGGCTCGGATCCATTCTCTTACATTACCGATTCGGTTTTCCCAGGTCTACTCTCGTTCTTATTGGATATTGATTGGCTTTATGGTCTTGCTCGGGATCTCTTTCCGCCTATTGTCTATCCCTATTGATTTACGAGGCGGAATTGATGTGGCCATCGGATCTTCTCTTGTCAATGGTGCTTTTCTCTACTTTCGAGCAGCAAGAGTTTTAGGCGTAGCAAAACCGTAAGAATCGTATTTTAAGCTGCGCGAAGGCTGCCAGGACGTCTGCAAAGTCGGTTCTGTTCAACAAGACCCAAGAAAAAACAAAGCAAGTTTTGCGGATCATCTCAAGCTTTGCAGGTGTCCTGTTCAGATGCTCCCCGGGGAAGGAGCGAGTGTTTGATTTTTGATGGGTGGTATCACTCATTTGTGATAGGAAGAGCCCTCTTCAATGGTCGTGGCTCTATAGAGCTGTTCGGCTAGAATCACGCGGACCATTTGATGAGTAAAGGTCATGAGAGAAAGGGAGACCTTCTCTTTTGCAAAAGAGAGAATCTCTTTGCAGAGGCCATTTGGTCCTCCGATCACGAAAGCGATCCGACTTCCCCATTTGTGAAAGAGCGAACGGCTGAGTTCTTCGCTAGAGAGGAGTTTTCCTTGGATGTCCAAGGCGATTAAAAAAGGCTCTTTCAATGCTTTTTCTTTTAATGAGCAACTCGTGTTGACAAGGATCCATTCAATCTGCATCTTGTGTTGCAGCCTTTTTTCATATTCAGCTAAGGCTTCAACAACCCATCTTTCTTTCGATTTCCCTTCCATCAAGATTTTGACTTTAAACATCTCTTCCGTATATTCAGTAGCATGATTTATTGGGATCCGAATCCAACTGCCTTTACCGTTCCCTACATAGGTTTACCGATCCGCTGGTACGGCATTTTATTTGCTTTTGGATTTGCTCTTGGATTTCCCTTATTTAAGGCAGTTCTCCGCCGTTTTTTTTTCTCAGTGCCAGAGTATACGGAATTGGAGATTCTTCGTCCTGATTTATTGCCTCAGTGGGGTAAGGTCAAGAAAGAGATCCGCAAGAGGCTCAACGAGAACATAACTCAAGGAATGGTTCGGACCTCTTTCCCGATCCGGTGGAGAAGAGAGGTAGAAAAAAGTGGCGTAGCTCAAAAGGAAAAAGTTTTTGCTCGGCTCAGTTTTGATTGTGAACTCGCCCCATTTGTTCTAGGTCTTTATCGGAAAGCCCATTTGATTGCCGATCGTTTTGTGATCTACGTGCTGATTGGTTTGATTGTTGGAGCGAGGCTGGGTCATTTTCTTTTCTACGAAGATCTTTCCGAGTTTTTTTCAGATCCTTGGGAGATTTTTCGTACCTGGGAAGGGGGGCTAGCAAGCCACGGGGCCGCTTTTGGCATTATCCTTGCCGTCTTTTTATTTACCGTTAAACTGCGCAAAGTCACCGATCGGATCAGTTGGGTTCGCCTTCTTGATTTTTTGACCATACCAGCAGCTCTTTGCGCTGCATTGATTCGAGTCGGGAATTTTATGAATCAAGAAGTACTAGGGAAAGCCACCACCCTTCCTTGGGGGGTGATTTTTGGACATCCTGTTGATTATGACAGGGTGACAGCGCGCCATCCAGTTCAGCTCTATGAAGCATTTTTTTATGCTCTTGTTTTTTGGATCCTTTGGCGTCTTTCATTTCGCCCTCGTATGCTCTCTTCTGAGGGGAGACTTATCGGTCTTTTTCTTATTTTAGTGTTTGGATTCCGTTTTCTCATTGAATTTTTGAAACCGGAGCAGAGTGTTCTTATCGATGGAAGTGGGATTTTGAACATGGGGCAACTTCTCAGTATACCCCTTATTTTTCTTGGTTTCTTTTTTTACAGAAAATCTTATTTTGCATGAGAAGCGATTTCAAAGGCCTTGTGGTAGTTGGGCTCCTGGGTGATTTCGCTTACGATTTCTTCATAGAGGATGTGATCCTTTCCATCCAACACGAACAAAGAACGGGCGAGCAATCCGGAAATAGGCCCATCTTGGATGAGTAATCCAAAGCTTTTGCCAAACTCTTTGTCTCGCATCATCGAGCAGGTGACCACATTGTGAACCCCTTCTGCTTCGCAGAATCGTTTTTGTGCAAAAGGGAGGTCTGCCGAAACGACGAGAATCACGACATCAGGATGTTTTTTTGCAAATTCATTGAGATGCTTTGTCATGGTTGAACAGACACTTGTATCGAGACTGGGTACTGTTGCGAGAATTTTCTTTTTCCCATGGAATTCGTGGAGAGTTCGGTCGTGCAGATCTTTATCTACGAGTTTAAAATCGGGGGCTTTTGTATGTAAAGCTGGAGTGTGTCCTGCTGTTTGTACAGGTTTTCCCTTGAAAGTCACTTGTCCCATTGAATCCTCCTTTAGAATGGAGAGGAGAGATTAGTCGATGGCGCACTGAATTGCAATCAAAAAATCAATTGATTATACGGGAAAATAAGGGGCAGCAGATGCGCAAGTTCTTTTGGATGATTCTTCTTTTAGGGGGATATATATGGATCGTGACATCAGGTCATGAAGACCTTGTCCTCCACCAAGGGAAAGTAGTCTATCAGGCTGTTGTTAATTGGTTTGAGGATGCGGAAGTCGATTTTCAGCTCAAACCGGAGAAGATAAAAAAGAAATCTCGCAGGTGGGATTAGCGTTTGGCTATCCCACAGTGTTAGAATGGCGATTTAAAGCGGATGCAGCGAGAGGCGAGCCAGCCTAATCCTGTCATTCCGATCGAGAACTTTGGGTTTTGTTTGATAAAAGTTACAACATTGTGAAGGTGTTTACAGAATGGTTTTTGGATCTCTTGAGGGGTAAAAGAAGCGGCAGCCCCTCCGAAAGTCAGTAAGCCGGCAGCCATTAATGGATATTGAGCGAGAGTGGTCAAGGTCTTGGAAGGGACAAGGCCTCTTTGTGCACAAGACAAAAGCCCGATCGCCAATCCGGTAGCGATGGTTGCAATTTGAAGAACTCGCGGCGTCGTGTAGAGACCATGTTTTGCTCCTAATTCTTCCAATTTTTCGTAATCGAGTCCCTGTAAAGGATCAATTTGTATTGTAATAGTCATAAAAACCTCATTTTTCCGTTAATTATATTGGTTTTTTGTTTTTTATCTATCTCAATAAAATATTGATTGTAATTAAATATTGATTTTTGAATTTGTACAATTTTTTAGTCAGGAGCCGCAGAGAAAGAATCCTATAAAAGGTGCATTCCTAAGCGAAGAAATAATTGGTTAGAGATCTCAATTGAGATGCGCTACAAAATAGTGCAAAATTAAGTGAATGGGAAATGTTGCCCCCCTAAGGGGAGGCGAACCTGTATAAAAAGTGAGAGATTTGCTTTACAAGTTAAGTTGTCTTTGGCTTGAGGTTGACGCTACCGATGATTCCGGCTACTGTAGAGACCCCGAGTAATATGCCAAGAGCCTGTTTCCATTTCAAGGGAGATGCAGCGACTTTCTGAGCTGTTGCCGTTGCAAATTCTTGTTTTTTTTTATCGTATGTTTCTTTAGCGCTTTTTATTGAAGAATAAGCCCAGAGCTCAAAACTCTCTGCGATTTTAATTTGTTGAGCGTTTTCCCGAGCCTCCTTTTCTATCCTAGCAAACTCGCTCCCCTGATCGCCCTCTATCTCTATTCTCTTGCGTAAAGAATTACGTAAGTCACCGAGAATCTTTGCGATTTTAATTTTTTGAGCGTTTTTCCGAGCCTCCTTTTCTATCCTAGCAAACTCGCTCCTCTGATCATCCTCTATGCTCTTATAACTTATGCGTAAAGAATTCCACAAGTTATCGAGGCTTCTTAGATGATCTTTTGAGAGGATTCGAGATCTCTCTAATTCTTGAACCTCAGCTAGTTCCCTCCGCGCCTTCACAAGTTCTTCTTGGTATAACGCTTCACAGATATCTGCAGCGGTGGGTTTATTCCTTTGTTCTTTTGCATCCTCAGACTTTGTTTGTGCAGCTTGAGGTGGTCTGGTTGATGCCTTCATAGGAAGCTCTTGCTCTTTCCTTTTGCGGTCTTCCCCTGCTTTGATTTCTCTCCTGGTATAATCATCGATGTTATGTATTGGAGAGATGCCTTCGGTCCGTTGATGCAACTCTACTAATGCGAACCCATCTGTTTCGTTCTCGTAGTCGCATACAAGTGTTGTCGTATCGTTTACTGAAATAAGTTGACGAAAAGGTCTATTCAGTCTTTGAGTTGTGGGAGCCTGCTCGGCTGCATGAGCCGCCTCCTGTTCAGCCTTAATCCTATCCTGTTCGGTCTTACTATTTGTTTTTGTGGGCAAGGTAGAATTGATTCCTAACATAAATTACCTATTTTTGTTTTTTTTATTCATTCATTATAATGTATTTTGCTTTTTTGTGTAATTAGTAGTTTTCTGTTTCGGCATATATTATTGCTTCTGATCCAATCTGATCCAAAGTTTACCTAAAACACTAGAAATAAATTTTTTATTATCCTAACAGTCATGCGTTCTCATAAGCCTCTTAACTCAGCAAGAAAGAGAAGACCCCTAAGAGCGCTTGAAACAGACAAGGTAGTGTAACATTCTTTCTGTAAATTCAGGCCGAAGGTTTTGCTCGATTGACTCTCGGATTAGCCAATGGACACTCGAAAAGTATCTGAAAGATTTTATATGCTCGTTCCGCTCCAAAATGACCCAAGCAAGCCGATTTAAAGATATCAAATTTCCAATAAAAAATTGTGGTTAATATTAATTCAATATTGACACCAGTTTTTTATTGGAAATTTGATGATTTAAATTCGGTTTTTTTGGGCCATTTTGGAGTGGAACGAGTATATAGTGATTCTGGTCCAAAGATGCCCAAAACACTAGAAATAAATTTTTTATTATCCTAAACGAT
>DAIDIZ010000032.1 GCA_027451585.1 Chlamydiota bacterium | reverse complement strand
TCGTTTCTTAAGCTCTTCCAACGCTTCATCCCCCTGAGGTGGACCCAATCGATTGGCCAGTTTTCTAGGTCAAACTAGTTTGCTTCTACCGTTTAGGTTTCCCTTCTTTAGGAGGAACAATAGCTGCTGTCGGTCTAGCAGCGTATAAAAAATACAGATTTAGTCACAATTATTTTTTTATACACACCTCCTTGCCTTCTGCTCAGAGCTACGGATGTATTCAACTCCGCAGGCAGGAAAGCGCACGGGGGAACCCCCGTGCGCGCGCGTGCGCAATCTCTCTTTTCCCTTCATTCTGCATAGTGCACTTCGTGAGGAGTTTTGTAACGGAGCGCCTGATGCGGCCTTTTCGTGTTGTAATACTGGAAATAGCTGGAAAGACCCCTCCTTGCATCGGGAACACTCTGGTAGTCTTGCAGATAAACATTTTCGTACTTCACAGATCTCCATAGACGCTCCACAAACACATTGTCCAAAGCCCTTCCTCTTCCTCCATGCTGAAGCAAATATCCCGGCCAATAACCGCTTGAACGAACTCCTTCGATGTAAATTGAACGGCCTTGATCGGTGTTGAATATTTTGGGCTGCCCGTGGTGTTCTATCGCTTCTTCGAGGGCGTCGAGGCAGAAGCTTGTCTCTAAGCTGTTGGAGAGACGGTAGGACAAAACGAATCTGCTGAACCAGTCGATTACGGCAACGAGGTAAACATACCCACTGGGCAGACGGATATACGTGATGTCTGCGCTCCAGACATCCAATGGGACCTCTCATACAGCACCGTTCAACAAATAGGGAAACTTGATGTGTCCCGGATGAGGTTTTGAGGTATTGGGCCCCGGTTGATTGCCTGCCAACCCTAGCAGGCGCATAATCCGTTGGATATGCTTCCGATTGACTTCGTAGCCCTCTCTCTTCAAATCCTGAGCAATCTTGCGTGAGCCCAGAAATGGCCGTGCCGTGTAAATCTCGTCAACGCAGCGCATAAGCTGCAGCTCTGAAGGGGTGATCGGAACGTTTTATGGACGTAGTCGACAATGCTTTTTACCTTCAGATATGTCGTATTCGACAGGTGTTCTTCGAGCTGCTTTCCTTCCGCTTCGGTAAGTTTCGATGAACCTCCTCCTCTCGGGTCGTTCTTGGTCTTGTTGTCTGAGCTATAATCCTTCAGATACTTTTCGAGTGTCCATTGGCTAAGACGAGTCAATCGCGCCAGCTCTTCTAAAGACTGTCCTTCATCATAACTGAGTAGTACGAACAAACGTTTCCATTCAGAAATATCCTTTGTCTGCTTCAATCGCTCTTCGAGGGTGTCTCTTTCTTGCTGAGTTAGGGGTCTTAGGGAACGCATGACAGATAGTTTAGGATAATAAAAAATTTATTTCTAGTGTTTTGGGCATCTTTGGACCAGAATCACTATATACCGGAAATGAGCAGTCAATTGCCGAAGGAGGATTCTCCAAAACCCAGAACATGGTCTCTTCCTCCCTTTCAAAATTTCTCGGGTCCATTGAATACGACATTGTTTGAAATGCCTTTGTGCTGACGAGGACACCGACAGCGCTCGCTACCCCCTGAACAGTCATTGATCCCTCCTTGTTGTAAGGGACTCATTTTCACGCAAAGCAAAAAATAAATCGAGAAAAAATGCCCCCCAGCGCCCTGCTTGTATTGTCAATGCGGCTGTTCAAATAGACGAAAATCCTTAAGCAGAGATTCTAAAGATGAGCAAGCTACCCATTAAGCCACAAAAAGATAAGATTGAACGATTCTGCAAGAAACATGCATATTGCATCCCTTGCGCTTTTCGGGTCTGTTTTGACCTCTCACTTTCCAGCTAAGAGTGATGTTGACATTCTGACGAAACCAAAAAGAGTCTCTATAATCATCAGCTCGCTTAAATTTCCAACTTTAGGAACTCCAAAAAGAACAAATAATTTGTTTTAAAAAACGAAATAATATACAAAAAGAATAAACAAGAATATTCTTCAGAGGTGCTTATTTTATGGGAAAGACAAAAGGTCTGTTAGGATTCTTCCAGACGATCTGCCGATTTAACTTTGGCGATTTCGAAAAAGAAGAGTTCAAGAAGTTCTTGAGGATGGGGGTCATTTTCGCCCTCATCATCGGAGTCTACTGGACCTTGCGCCCCTTAAAAGATGCTGTGTTCATCCAATTGGCGAGCAATTTACAACTCCCCTTTGCCAAGACAGCCTCTGTGATCGCCCTGCTCCCTCTCGTGATGTTCTACACCAAACTCCTCGAAAAGATCTCAAGAGAAAGGATGCTCATTCTACTGCCCACCTTTTATGGAATCTCGATTCTCTGTTTTAGCGTCCTCATCATGGCAGCCCAGAGCTACTTAACCGGAAAAGAGACCCTCTCTACATTCCCTTTAATTGGGATAAGGGCCTTAGCCTACGTTTGGTATCTGTTTGTAGAGAGCTTTGGCTCTTTAGTGGTCGCCCTCTTTTGGGCGTTTGCGGCCGACACGACAGACCCCACCTCTGCTAAGCGAGGATTTCCTCTTGTCGTAGCAATTGGTCAGCTCGGCGGGATCATCTTTCCTTACGGCGTAGGAGGGCTTCCTCATCGATTGGGTCTATCTACAGACCTTCTCTCCGTTCTCTGTTTAAGCATCCTCACCCTACTCATTATCCCCTTGGTCCGCTATTTCCTAAGGGCAACACCTACTCCCCTATTAAAACCGTTCCACGGAGAAAATGAAAAAAAAGTAGAGAAAGAACAAGAGCCAGGGTTTCTTGAAGGACTCAAACTCCTCGTCAGAAACCGGTATCTGCTCGGCATTTTTGCCGCCAACTTCATCTACGAAGTGGTGGTGACCATTTTTGACTTCAATTTTAAACTCTCAGCCAGCAGCCAGTACTCCGGAGTTGCTTTGAGCCACTATCTAAGTCTCTATGGATCAAGCGTCAACATCGTCTCCCTCGCCTGCTTGCTTCTCGGGATTAGTAACGTCACCCGATTCCTCGGCGTGGGAACTGCCCTAGCCGCGATGCCCATTATTGTAGGATGCGCACTCCTCGGCTTTTTAAGCTTAAATAGCCTTTCCTTCCTCTTCATTTTGATGGTGGGATCAAAAGCGATTAATTACGCCTTAAACGGCCCTGCATTAAAACAGCTCTATATTCCGACAACACCCGATGTCCGATTCAAAGCGCAAGCTTGGATCGAAACGTTTGGTTCTCGTTCTTCCAAGCAAGCAGGATCGATGTTCAACATTACCTTAGCTCCACTCCAATCCTCTTTTGGAGCCCTGGCAGGGAAATCTTACTACCTCATGTTGAGTGGAGTCCTGTGCTTTCCTCTGCTTGCCTTATGGCTGTTCGTCGCGATTTTCCTTGGAAAATCGTTCAGCAAAGCCATTCGCAACAAGACAACAATCTGCTAAGAATTCAGGATAGTTGCTATATACTCGTTCCACTCCAAAGATTATTTTTGAGTCGTTTGCATATCGTAGCTATTGTAATCGTAAGGCAACGGAGACGATTGTTTGACTTTCTTAGAGACCACCTTCCCGTCCTTGATGAGGATCAAATAGCGCCTCTCACTCAAGTCACGAGAACCTGCTCTTAGACGTTCGACATATTCATACTCGACAGAACCATCCTCATGCCGATGGATAGCCACAGGATCTCCCAAGGAGGAGATCACCTGTTCTCGAGAACTTCCCACCTGGACATCATAAAAAGCCTCCATAGAAGTGGCTTTTCCACCAGACGCACAAGCCGTAAACATAAGGCAAAAAAAAGGGATCATCCGTTTCAAGGTTCTTCTCCATTTTCTTGTGTTTCATCAGAGGCGGGGACCTCTTTGGATTTGAGCCAAATACGCGCTTCTATCTGAGTCCGAAACTGGTCAGTAGTGATGTATTCCCCTTTCATTGTATAGCTTCCATCCGACTGAAGGATATATGTTTCATATCCTTCAAAATTGGCATTATTCCGAAACTCCCACGCGATCATTTTTTCATCGTAAAGACCTTGTCCTACGATTCTTCCCACGTTTTGGTTCTCCATATCGACCAAAAAAGCCTTAGGCTGGAAATCATAAAACGTAAGTTCATTGCGCATCTGTTCGGAGAGACCTTGAACCTGAATATCTTGCGCACAAGCGATCCGTCCTGCGAAATCGGTTGTTTGAACAGACCATTTTGTGGTAAAGAAGAGTTGTTCTTCCACCATATTGAGCGAGATCTTGCCTTCACCAGCCCAAAGACCCGGGGAAAAAATAAAGGTATGAGTAAACATCAAAACATAAACCTTCTGCTATAGATGCTCTGCAGCAAGCCAAGAGCTGCCATCGTGGTTAACAGGGAACTACCCCCGTAAGTTAAAAAAACCAGAGGCACACCTGAAATGGGCAAAAGAGCACACATCATTGCGATATTAACCAACACATGCATCGAGAGATAAGCCGCAAGGCCTGCTGCTAGAAGCCTGCCAAAAGGGTCTCTCGCCACTGCCGCCACTTGAAAACTACAATAGATCAAAGCATAAAAAAGGAACAGCAAGAATACAACTCCTAGAGAGCCAAACTCTTCCCCAAAAGCAGCGAAAACCGAATCGGTATGTGCAGCAGGGAGCCATTTTCTTCCTGAGAATTCACTTTTATGCCATCCAGTGCCGGTAAGCCCTCCGATGGCAATTGCTGTCTGAGCCGCCTTTTGGTGGTAGGTATTAGGATTGAGTCTTTCGTACTGATACTCCTTCAAAAACTTGGTAAAAAAGGGCTGCATTTTCTCATGAGAGAGGACTTCCGAGAAAACGAGAGCAACGAAAGTAAAAATAATGAAACTTAAAGCGATCAAGCAGCGCAGAACACCCTTGTGAATCCCTGCAAAGAAGCCAATGCAAAGAGAGATGGGGAAGAAGACCAAGGCTGTGCCAAGATCGGGCTGCTTTAAGATGAGTAAAAATGGAATCCCCGCCATGAAGCCCATTTGAATGGCTGTTTGAAAAGAAGAAACGAAAGAACCCTTTCTCTCCAAAAACCAACTCAAGGCAATGATGAGGACAAGTTTTGCCTGTTCAGAGGGCTGAACACTTGCAACGCCTGGAATCCTGTACCAACGATGCACATTTTGAATGGGGCTCACAAAAAAAAGACCGACGAGCAAAAAGATCGTGCCGACATAAAGGAAAAGACTCCAGTCGCGCAGTCGTCTATAGTCAAACATAGCGAAGAAAGCGAAGACGGCCCAGCTCAAGCAACACCATCGCATTTGACTTTTGACAAGAGGAGTCCAAAAGACGACGGACTCCCAGGGATCAGCGCCCCCCGTCGTCGATGAGATGACAAGGAGACTGATCGTCATTAAACAAAGAACTAAAGGAAAAACGCGCCAATCGACGCGAGAGAGCACTCGATGATCCCACATACTCTAAAGTTTTGAAGGAAATGGGAGAAAAGAGCAATACTGGTCTTGTAAGATGCGCTTCGACACCCTCTATTTAGACACCATTGATTCAACTCAAAACTATGCCAAAACCCACATCGTCTTATTTGACGCGTCCGCAATTACCTGTATCGTCGCCGAAGAGCAAACAAATGGCCGAGGACAGTTCCAAAGGAAGTGGACCTCTCCCCGAGGCGTCAACCTCTACGCCACCCTTGTCTTTCGCCTTCCCCTTCCCTGTCCCCAGCTCAACACCCTCGCCATTGTCATGGCCAAAACCATCAAAACGGTTCTCCAAAAAGAGAACATTCCCGCCACCCTCAAATGGCCCAATGACGTCCAGATCCACAACAAAAAAGTGGCGGGAGCCCTTTGTGAGACCATTTTTCACCCCACCTTTATAGATATTTTTTTAGGCTTTGGCCTCAACGTCAACATGGAACAAGAAGATCTGACAAAAATCGATCAACCCGCTACATCTCTTAAAGAGGAGACCGGGAAAATTTGGGATAAAAACGCCCTCTTAGAAAAGATCCAAGCCGAATTTTTATTGCAGATAACTCAAGAAGAGATTAGAATCTGACCTTTATCTATGGCCAGATAGCTCAGTTGGTAGAGCAGAGGACTGAAAATCCTTGTGTCGCTGGTTCGATTCCAGTTCTGGCCACATTTTCCCATATTTCTGGAAATAATCTCCCTCTACTACGATACTGAAGTGGACCCCAAAAACTGGATAGGTCAGTTAGTTTGCTTCATGCTCTTAAACGCACTAAGCATGGAGATGAAAAATGACCAAGAAGCCACGAACACCGAGAACGGCAGCCTTCAAAAAGAAAGTTGC
>DAIDIZ010000031.1 GCA_027451585.1 Chlamydiota bacterium | reverse complement strand
ACATTTTTGAAAGAGTTGAAAAGAGGAATTGTGATCTTCAGACCTTTTTTATTTCATGGGTTTTTTCCTAAAATCCATTTAAAAGAATTTTTACTCAAAACCTTCGGCCTGAATTTACAGAAAGAATGTTACACTACCCTTTTTCGATAAACTTTGGATGAGTTTTGTTTGATAAAAAGACTCCTCTTTCTCAATTTTCTCTCTTGTCCAGAGCTCTTCCAACCCCTTTTTCCCACTCATCGGCTCATCGAGAAGAGCGACAATTGCGATCCGAACCGCAAGAAATTCTAAAAGGTCGATGGAATAAGGAGACGGAGATGACTGCCACTGGCTCTTGTATTTTACATAGCCTGCCCAACCGGGAAGTTGCACAATCTGAGAAGAGAGATAGGGAACCCAATCCTTTTTATCTATACCGAGCAAATGAAGACCTGACTTAAGAGCCTCCTCAGGGTCTTGGGGAAATGAGGTGAGCTGTTTCCTTTGTTTTTCGCTTTTAATAAGGCACCGATCGTACCTACTGAGCAAACGCCAACATCGATAAAAGCCAAGGTGACGATCGGGCATCGCAAAGAGAGCTTGCCCCTCATCGAGAAAAGCCTGAAGCCACTTGATCAAATGGAAGTTGACATCCCCTTGACTTTGTGTGGCAAACAACTCTTTTGCTTCTTTGAGAGCCTTCCAAAAATTTTTGTGCTCCCAACCTAAAAGAGGATTACAAGCAATCCCACTTTCCAAAGGCCAAACCGGCCCAATAACAGAAGTTGCCTCTGAGACGATATCTCGGATCGAAGGTTCTGTATGGTTCATGTTTTTTGATTCTTCTAAAACAAGTGTAGATTGATTCATTTTGTATACCTGTACTTCATTCGATCCGTAGTGACACTCCTTTTGTCGCTTTGGCTCATATTCATCATAGCCACGTAGAGCCTTCTAGAAGAAAATAGGTTCAGATTACTGCCTATAGAAAAAAGAACGATCAATATAGACCCAATCATGTGCACGGGACGGAGCGGAAGAAGAGGCCCCATCTCCAAGAAGAAAAACGATTCGATCCAATGGGCTGTTGATCCGTAAAGAATCCCAAAGAGAAAAGGCGCTACCACACCAACGGAGATCCAAATTCCACCTCTATCGAAAAGCAAATAAGCAATATGAGAGGATGAAATCCAAGCAAATACCATCAAAATCATTTGCGTTGTCCCATAAGAACTTGGAAGATCGATCCAAAGAGAAAAACCATAGACACCTGCGAGCCCTGCTAACCAAGAAACAGCATAGAGAGCTTTCCTCTCAATCCGATCTCCACTTCTCCTTCTTTCAATTGCAGACCCTGAATGAAGAAAAAGGGAGCATTTGAACAGTCCGTGAGAGCAAAGATGGGCAAGAGCTGCTGGAAATAAACCAAGACCACACTGCATCAACATAAACCCCATTTGAGCCATTGTTGAGCAAGCAAGCATGGACTTGATGCTGCTTTGCATTAGCTTCCAAAAAGTTCCTAATACGACAGAAATTCCCCCTACAATAAAGAGAGAATCAAGGATCCAGGATGTCTCTAAAAAAAGAGGAGCGAATCGTGCAAGGAGAAAACCTCCTCCATTGACCAACCCTGCATGCATAAACCCACTGACAGGAGTAGGAGAATTGAGAGAGCTCAAGAGCCATTTATGAAAAGGCCACACACCCGATTGGACAAGTGCCGACGTCATCAAACAAAAAAGAATGATTTCTTTGATAACAGGGGGGATACGATCACGATAACCGATGATCTCTTGTAAAGAAAGCGTATTGCAATAAAACCCAAAAAGGAAGACCGCTAAACCCAAAAAGGCAGTCCCTAATAACGAATACCGAAGCAGCAAGAGCCCGCTTTGTAAAGACGCGGACCACTCGCTCTTGTGAATCATTAAATAAACCAAAAGGAGATTACTCAAAGCCCAACACGTCAAAAAGAGAAGGAGATGGTCTGCCCCAATCATAAGAAGTAGGCTCGAGGTGAGGAGACCTAATTTGACAAAAAAAGAATTGAATTGTCGATCTCCAGACATGTACCGAATCGAAAAAAGATGAACGATGCCACTTAAAAAAAGAATAAAAAGTGAGATAAACCAGCTCAAAGAGTTCAGCTTGACGCCCCCACCAAAGGATAAAAAACCTAGAAATACAGCCCCTATTCCAAAGATCGAAATCTTCGCTTTTCCAAATAAAGACCCTACACCCATAAGACCGGGCAATAAAACCAAAAGCCAGTAAAAAAAAATTTCCATACCAATCCTTGCCTTTCTTATTGACCAGGATAAAGTCCTCTTGTAATATTAGACAAATTCATTAAACTTATTTAAATGATAAGAATTTCTTATGGATACATTTTCTCTCGAATGTTTTGTAGCCGTAGCAGAGACAGGAAGCTTTACAAAAGCTGCGACCAAGATGAAAAGGACTCAATCAGCAATGACGCAGCAAATCGCCAACCTGGAAAAAAGTCTTCAAATCACACTCATTGAAAGGGGAAAAAAAGCAAGTCTGACCCAAAGTGGCGAACTATTTTTACCTTACGCTCTCAGAATTCTCGGATTACATCAGGAGATTATCGATCGGTTCAAATACCCGGAGCTCGATGGAGAAGTGAGAGTCGGGATACCAGAAGATTTTGCAGCCCGTTTTTTAGCTGACGTACTGGCCGATTTTTCTCGCATCCATCCGCGGATCTTTTTAAATGTGCAGTGCGGGCTTTCGCTCAATCTATTTGATCAATTTAAAAATAAAAGCTTGGACCTTGTTTTAGTGAAGATGACCTCGCCTGAAGGATTTCCTTTTGGGGTGGAAGTTTGGACTGAGCCCCTTGTTTGGGTTGGAAAAGAAGGGATGACGATACCATCCAATCCAGAAAACCCGATCCCTCTTGTGCTAGCTCCCGAACCGTGCGTTTACCGATCAAGAGCAATTGAAGCGCTCGAAAAGGACCGGATAGGATGGAGGATGGTCTATTCAAGCCCCAGTTATGCCGGAACGATTGCTGCAGTGAAAGCGAACATGGGATTTACTGTTCTTCCGGTTACGATGATCCCTGAAAAATTAATCCGGATAGACCATCTTTTACCTGCTTTACCCGAGCTCCATGTCTCTTTACTTAGACAAAATAATAAGGAGAGCCCCGCCATTGAATCGCTCATTGAGTTCCTGCTGAAAAAACTCAAACAAGCCATCCCTCACGCTCTCTAAACAGCTCCTCGCCCAGTTGCAGAAGCCTTCCGTTTCAGCAAATCCCCTAGAGGAAAACTCTCTGCTTTTCTTTTCTTGGCCACCCGTTTAATGAGGTCTTTCAACGTGATTTGAGCGCAACCCAGCCGTTCAATGGCAATCCCCGCCCCCAAATTCGATAATTCGACACCAACGGGTAAAGGAAGGCCATTTGCGAGTGCCGCACAAAGGATCGCAAGAACTGTGTCTCCTGCCCCGGTCACATCTTTGACCTCTTTGCAGACAACAGGAAAATGATCCTGCTTTCCTTCTGGATAGAAAAGACTCATCCCCTCCTCAGAGCGAGTGATCAAAAGCCTATCAACGGGAGACTCAGAAAAGAGCTTTTGGGCCACCGTTCCAATCGGAACGGAGAGAGGACACTGCGCTGCTGCGTACGCCTCTGAGAGATTCGGCTTCAATAAAGTAGCCCCTCGATATTTGGTGAAATCGGTTCCCTTCGGATCAACGATTACAGGAACTTCATAGACCTTGGCAATCGCAATCACTTCTTGAATGAGTGAAGGAGTTAAGAAGCCTTTTGCATAATCGGAAAGAGCCACAATCTCTACTTGAGGAATTACCTCAACCAACGTTTTGACCATCTCTTGTTCGAGCAGAGGATCAAGCGGCGCGATCGTTTCAATATCAAAGCGAAGCAATTGTTGACTATCTGCAATAAGTCGATGCTTGACTGGAGTCGGATATCCCATTTGGATCGTAAGATAGGATGCATCGATATGCGGTTGAGAGAGGAGAGTTTTGAGTTCTTTTCCTGGCACATCAGAGCCAACCCTTCCCATGCAAATCACATGTCCACCAAGCGCCCCTAAATTAAGCACTACATTGCCTGCACCCCCTGGCCTAGATTCTTGAGCCTTCACCTCCAAAACCGGAACAGGAGCCTCAGGAGAAATCCTCCGCACCCTGCCGATCGTATAAGTGTCGAGTAAAAAATCGCCCAGGACAAGGACGCGGAAAGAGCGAAGCGCCTCTATTGTGTCAGTTGAAATTACCATCGATGAAGTCCCACAAGATAGTCATTCACATATTCACGGACCGCTTCCTGCATCGGGGTGAATGGTGTTCCTGGGAAAATCTTATGGAATTTGCTCATGTCGGCGCAAGTATAATTCTGATATTGACGATCCAGTTCTTTTGGCATATCGATGTAAAGGATCGAAGGATCCTTTTGTAAACTTGCAAAAAGATGGCGCGCCAGCTGATTCCAACTTGTTGGAATGCCCAGTCCAATGTTGTAAATCCCCCCAATTCCAGGAGAAAAAAGGAATTGGCTTGTCATTTTTACTGCGTCCTTCAGGTAGATAAAGTCACGAGATTGTTCTCCATCAGCAAATCTCAGAGGATCATTGGATTTAAACAGTTTGATCGGAATTTGATTTTGGATAAGAGGGACCATTTTACAGACAAAAGAGCTCATATGCGCTTTGTGGTATTCATTTGGACCAAAGACGTTGAAATATTTCAGCCCCACCACTTTGCTAAGAACATTTTCTCTTTTCATCCAAAGATCTACAAGATGCTTAGAAAACCCATACAGGTTCAGAGGCCGGAGATCTTCAAGGAGAGCTTCGTCATCCGAAAAGCCTAAAGAACCATCGCCGTAGGTTGCGGCGGAAGATGCATAGATGAATCGCTTATTGTGGCTCAAGGTCCATTCAGCCAAACGAATAGAGAAACGGACATTGTTCTCCATCAAATAGTCGCCATTTGTCTCGGTGGTATCGGAGCAAGCCCCTAAATGAACAACTGCATCGATTTCCTTCCCTCTTGTTTTGAGAAAATCAAAAAGATTTTGAGGAGAAATGAGCTCGATAAATGATTTGCCTAAAAGATTTTTCCACTTTTCTCCCGCACCTAGGTCATCGACAAGAAAAAGTCGATTGTATCCCAAATCATTTAGGTAGCGCACGAGGCCAGAGCCAATCATGCCACAAGCACCAGTAATCAAAAAAGAGGAGGGAGGAGAGTCATTCACGACGAGTCGTTATAACATAATCGCGGATAATACTGAAGGAAGGAGAAACAATTCTCCTTCCAAAACGGAGGGAAATTATTCTTCCGTTTTTTCTTGGGTCGGAAGGGGTGCGGTGACAGCTTCTATGCCAGCCATCACGTGGCCCCCTTCTGGGATGATCTGCAACTGACAGATAACCGCAATCCCTTCTTTGAGCTTAAGAGAGATCTTGTGCACTCCGGTCTCTTTGATGGGACGATTGAGTTGGATATATTTCCTCTCGACAGGATGTCCTCCCTCTTGGAAAAGACGCTCAATGTCAAAGGGAGAGACAGACCCATACATATGTCCTTCAGGGTCCACTTTGACCTTGATTTCAAGGATAATCCCTTCGATTTGTTTGGCCAAGGCTTCTGCCTCTTGTCGATCCACAATCGCTTGCTTCTCTCTTTCCTTGCGCAAAGCTTCTTGCTTGCGGAGCGTATGCGGACTTGCAATGATCGCAAGACCTCGAGGAAGAAGAAAGTTGCGTACGTAACCAGGCTTTGCAGAAACAATCTCGCCTTTGCGACCAAGAGATTCGACGTCTTCGAGTAGTAATAATTGCTGTTTCATATGTCTCTCCTCTCTCTTATTCTTCCGCTACAAAGGGAAGCAAAGCCATATAACGGGCCTGCTTAATCGCCTTTTTGAGCATTTTTTGATAAAAATGGGAGACTCCCGTAATGCGACGAGGCATGATTTTTCCGCGCTCAGTGATGAATTGGCGCAAAGTTTCGATGTCTTTGTAGTCAATGGTCTTCACTTTTGCTGCGGTGAAAGGACAAGCCTTTTTCTTCTTGGAAAACGGGGAGAAATCTCCTCCCGGAGCTTCTATATTTTTCGGGGATGGGGCAAATTTTTGTTGCATGATCAACCTTGGATGCGAATGGGGTTAAATTCCAGAGAGTCTAAAACAACCTCTGCTTTCATAGTGACAAACCGGAGAAGGTCTTCGTGGAGATGATACTCTTTCCAAAGATCTACAATCGATTGGGTCGGAGCTGTGAAATAAAGAAGGTAATAATGTCCCTCTTTCTTTCCTTTGATCTCGTAGCACAGTTTGCGCCGCCCTTGATCATGGATCTTCTTGACTTCTCCCCCTTTTTCGGTGATCCCTTCGACAATCTTGTCAAAGGCCTTTTTGCGGGATTCATTGCTCAGTGTCGCACTGAGGATGTACATCCCTTCATACAGTGATTTTCTTTGTTTAACCATTTTCTTCCTGCTTGGGTTTGATGGAACGGCCAACTCGATTGGCAAAATCCATCGCACGGGTTATTCCCCGATCTAGCCATTGTTCTACAGCTTCGATCGCTTTATCTAAAATCAGAGGAAGTTCTTCTTCCTCTTCGAGGGAGAACCGATTAAGAACAAACTCGGCCAAATCCCCCTCGTATTCACTTCCTACTCCAATCCGCAAACGGACGTACCGATTGGTTTGGAGAGAATTTTCTACACTCTTCAATCCGTTATGGGTCCCAGGTCCGCTATTGATTTTCATCCGGAGCGTCCCAAAAGGGATATCCACATCGTCCACGACGATCAAAATATTGGACGGAAGAAGTTGCTTTTCTTCGGCAGCTAAAAGGACCGATTCCCCACTCAGATTCATAAACGTCATCGGTTTGAGAATCAAAACGGAATCAGATCCTATCTGCCCTTCGGCTAAAAGACCCTTCCACTTCGCTTTCTTGCAAAACGGGAGCCTATACTTCTTCGCCAATCTATCTACGAAGGCAAAACCTACATTATGGCGAGTCCCCTCATATGCACTTCCTGGATTCCCAAGCCCCACAATGAGGAAAGAGGC
The DNA here is from genome assembly GCA_027451585.1 of Chlamydiota bacterium. Taxonomy (GTDB): domain Bacteria; phylum Chlamydiota; class Chlamydiia; order Chlamydiales; family SM23-39; genus DAIDHZ01. The sequence goes on along the minus strand of DAIDIZ010000031.1, from coordinate 40,653 downwards.
CATTGATACTACGCCTTCTTCGCGATCACAGCCACTACTTCAGCCATCTTTGCCAAAGGCTTCACCGACGGAGGAATGGAGAGATCGGACAATCTTCTTGATTCACCAACATTGAGAGAACTCACATCGAGGAGAAATCCTCTTGGAGGGATCTCTTTTGGCAAACAAGACACTTTTACAAAACGGATCGGTTGGCGCATAAAACCGCCTAATTTGATCCCTGGACAATCTGCGAGACCGACGATCTGAATCGGAACATTCACAGAAACAGCTTCTTTATCAGATACAGCGAGGAAATCGACATGCAGGATAGCATAACTCACTGGATGGTACTGAACTTCCTTAATGAGAGCCAAATACGTTTTCTGCCCATCATGCAATGTAAACAAACTTGTTGAAAGTAATCCCTGAGGGATTTGTCGAAGAGATGCCTGTAGCTCATCGAGAGGAAGAGAGATGTTCTGATTTTCCCCCTTCGCACCGTACACAACAGCAGGGACCCGAGCCTCACGACGAAGCCGTTTCGCATCACTTTTTTTGCTCGAAGATCTCGGGGAAACCGATAGTTTCATGATTCACTCCTGGAAAGATAAGGCTTTTTTAAAACTTGGGGTGGAAGGATTCGAACCTCCGAATGGCGGTACCAAAAACCGCTGCCTTACCACTTGGCGACACCCCAACACGATCAGAGAAAGCCAATTTAAAGAGGCGATCTTACCTGATGCACTAAATTTTCTTCAAGCGTATACAGAATTCAGGATGAAAATAGTACACTTAGCGACAGAATTTGCCCCTTTTGCCAAAGCGGGGGGACTGGGAGAGGTCTTGGTTGGGCTTTCCAGAGAATTGGCACGCCTCTCACATAGAGTTGAGGTCGTTTTGCCCAAATATAGTTTTATCCCTCCGATCGGACTCCATCCTTCTCTCTCTTTCCTCTGCGAAGAAGGGGGACACTTCCATGAAAATAGGGCCTGGCAAGGCTACTTTGGCCAATGCCACCTTACCCTACTCGAAGCATTCCATCCAAAAGGGTACTTTCAAAGACCACATATCTATGGTTATCAAGATGATACATCACGATTCCTCTATTTCACTAAAGCAGCTCTTGAATGGTTGAAAACCGCAAAAGAATCTATTGACGTCCTCCACCTCCACGACTGGCCAGTTGCTGTAGCGGCCTATCTCCAAAAAGAGAGCTATCGGCTTCCGATCAAGAAAGTGATTTTGACCATTCATAACGGGGAGTATCAGGGGCTGTGCGCACATTGGGACTTAGAGGCTATTGGGCTACAAAGCGGCACCTACCCAAAAGAGGCCTTCCAAGATGAGATCCATACGGAAACCCTAAATCTCTTGAAGGGAGGTGTAGTCTATGCAGACGCGGTGAATACGGTCTCTCCGAGCTATGCAGCAGAAATCATCGCCCAAAAGGGAAAGGGTATTGCATTTGCTCGCTATCAACATAAAATTTCAGGAATCTTAAATGGAATTGATTCCGTTCTCTGGAATCCATCGGACGATCCCCATCTTTCGATCCACTATCAACAAGGCTCGATTGAGGAAATTGAGCGAGGGAAAGAGGGCGCCCGGCACTTGCTCGCAAAGCATTTTGGCTTAAGCGAAGAAAAGCGGCCCTGGATCGGAAACATCACCCGACTCGTTCCTCAAAAAGGACCAGAACTCATTGAAGCAGGACTTTGCAAAACCCTTGAGCTTGGAGGGACATTTCTTCTTCTCGGATCGTCTCCCATTGCCTCCATCCAAAACCATTTCGAAACACTCAAGAAAGAACTCTTCACGGAATCGGCCTTTTTTCACTTCGATTACAATGAGCCTCTGGCGCACCAGATTTATGCAGCGCTCGATTTTATTTTAGTCCCTTCCCACTTTGAACCGTGCGGACTTACGCAGCTGATCGCAATGCGCTACGGAACAATTCCGATCGTCCGAAAAACGGGCGGACTCCAAGACACGGTCTTTGACATCGAGAACAACAAAAAAGGGAATGGGATTGTCTTTGAAAAAGCCACCCAAGAAGAAACAACTCGTGCCATTGAGCGGGCTTTTCTTCTCTTTCAAACTCAACGAGAGAAGAGGCGAGAGCTCATTCAAAGAGGAATGAGGATCGATTTTAGCTGGAAAAAGCCTGCCCAAGAGTATCTAAAAATCTATGGATAAATCGCTTGCCTAATGTACTTGCGGTTGGCAACGATGTAGTCGGCTACCGAAATGAGAGTATAAAAAACGGTTAGAGCGACGAGAATAAAGCTAATTCTTTGGAAGAGCTCCAATGAAATAACTCCTTCTGAGTAGGGGATCATCAGCGCGATGATCGAAGAACACACAACAGCTTGCATAACTGCCTTGATTTTCCCGCTTAGGCGAGCCGCCAGAGCAAATCCTTTGAGGGCGCAAAGAGTCCGAAGAGCCCCAATGAACAACTCGCGATAGATGAAAATCAATACAAAAAAGAGGGGCAGCTGCACAATGCCTTGAGTGAACGTGACAAAGAGGGAGATATGGGTCACACAATCGGCGACGGGATCTAAAATCTTCCCCAAATCGGTGACGAGGTTCCATCGCCTGGCCAAATAGCCGTCAAAGAGATCGGAACATTCGCAGATCAAAAGGAAAAAGAGAAGGATGTAGGGGAGATAGGCAAACGGGATCCCCAACCACTCGTATTGTAGGTAGAGAAGAGGGAAAACCGGACTGATGAAAATCCGAAGAAGAGTAAAAAAATGGGCAATATTCATTGCAGTGACATCTTAGTAAAGTTATCTTGAATCCACAAGCTAATTTTGTAAAGCCAGCTGACCACAGGCAGCCGCAATATCCTTTCCTTTCGTATAACGCCAAGTCGTATTGATCCCTTCATCCTCTAAAATCGCGCGGAACTCTTCGATCGAATCCTTTTCTGGCCGTTTCAGGGATAGGCCATCAACAGGATTGTAGGGGATCAGATTCACAGTACATTGTTTGCCGCTCAAAAGGTGGGCTAATTCCTCAGCCTCTCTCCTGCCGTCGTTAATGCCGGCAAGAAGGGTATATTCATACGTAATATCGCGCTTTGTTTTCTCAGCATACTCATCCATTGCCATCAAAATTTCTTCCAGAGGATATTTACGGGCGTAAGGAATGATCTTTTTTCTTAAATGCTGATTGGGAGAGTGGAGAGATAAGACGAGATTAACCTTTAATGGCTCTTCTGCAAGTCTTCGAATACCCTCGACGACCCCGACAGTAGAAACGGTAATTCTTCTTTGAGAAATATTGAGCCCTTTTGGTTCATGGAAGATGGCAATTGCTTGAACAAGGGTATCATAATTTTCCATCGGTTCGCCCATTCCCATGAAGACGATATGAGAGACCCTCTCTCCCTTCTCCTTTAAAAACCGGTCGATGTGGAGCACTTGTTCGACCACTTCAGCTGTGGTCAAATTTCTTTTTAACCCTTGCTTCCCGGAGGCGCAAAAAGCACACCGAGCAGGACATCCCACCTGGATCGAAACGCAGACCGTTCGTCGATCTCCCGACAAAATCAAGACTGATTCTACTTTTTTCCCATCGGAGAGCTCCCAAAGGAATTTAATCGTCTCACCATCTTCAGATTCTAAAGTCCGGACCTGTTTTAAAACCGGAAAAGCGAGGCACTGAGAAAGCTTTGCACGCAATTCTTTGCTTAAGTTAGACATCGCCTCAAAAGAGGAGGCCCCTTTCACATAGACCCAATCAAATATTTGATCGGCGCGAAAAGATTTTTCACCGTTCTGAGTCAGCCAATTACGACAATCTCCGATGGAAAAAGAACAAAATGGATTCATAGCAGGCAAGAGTATACCGCTCCCCTTGTTTTAAAACCAATTTCTCTTCATTGTGGGGAGAGGACTGTAAAACTCCATTTGGAAGCGATTTTACAGTCCCCTCCAAAAAACCCCGAGGAAGTATGTTCGAAAGTCTTTTTCTCCGCCTCATCGACCGAATCTACGGATGGATCGTCCTTTTAGGGAGCAACTTGCAAAGCCTCTTTCTTCTCTATATGCGTCTTGTCTGGGGACACCAGTTTTTGATGGCAGGAGCAGGCAAGTTTGCCCATATCGATACAGTAACTCAATTTTTTAGTTCACTTGGGATCAGCTCTCCAGAAATGACTGCCTACTTTGTCGCTTCCTTTGAGGTTGTAGGGGGACTGTTTCTGTTTTTTGGGTTTGCCTCACGACTCATCTCGATCCCTTTGATTTTCATCATGGGTAGCGTCCTTTCCTTGGCTCACCGAGAAGCATTCGCAAACATGAGATTTCTTTCAGAACCGACCGCTCTGGTTCATCAAGCGCCCTATCCCTTCCTATTGACAGCCGTCCTCGTTTTTCTCTTTGGACCAGGGAGAATCTCGATCGATGCTTGGATCAAACGATGGGCCCACCGCCAACCCAAATTTTAGATTTGAGAATTTTAGCTAGAGGGGATATACTTTTTCGCTTATGGAAGAAGCACTTATCCCCTCTATTCAAGAGAGTTTGAAGCCAGTTGTCGCCCTTTGTAAACGCAGAGGATTCATTTATCCTGGATCTGAAATCTACGGAGGATTTGCCAACACCTATTCATTCGGTCCTTACGGCGTCGAATTGAAAAAAAACGTGAAAGATCTTTGGTGGAAAACTTTTGTCCAGAAAAGAAAAGACATGGTTGGTCTCGATGGCCCCATCTTGCTCCATCCGAAAGCGTGGGCAGCCTCCGGGCATGTCGAAGGGTTCAACGACGCTCTGATCGATTGTAAAGCGTGTAAAGGACGATTCCGATGCGATCACTTGATTGAAGAGGCGCTGCATAAAAGCGCAGACGGAATGACCCTTTCCGAAATGACCGAAACTGTCATCAAAAACAAGATCAAATGCCCGAAATGCGGAGCTACCGACTTTACGGAAGCGCGTGTCTTCAACTTGATGTTTCATACCCACATGAGCAAAACCGGAAGCGACGGCGATCTCGCTTACCTTCGTCCCGAAACAGCCCAAGCCATCTTCCTCGATTTTAAGAACATCATCGACACGACCCGCGTTCGAGTCCCCTTTGGGGTGGCCCAAATCGGAAAAGCATTTCGCAATGAGATCACCCCCGGTAATTTCGTCTTTCGGGTCATTGAGTTCGAGCAAATGGAAATCGAGTATTTCATCCGAGAAAACGAATGGAAGAGCACCTTTATCTCATGGCTCAAAAGCATGCACGATTGGTGCGATTTGATTGGTCTGAAGAAAACCCACGTCCACGAGAAAGAGCACCCCAAAGAGCAACTCTCTCACTATTCAAAGAGAACAGTTGACCTTGTCTACGACTTCCCTTTTGGGAGAAGTGAGCTGTACGGACTTGCCTACCGGACCGATTTCGATTTGAAACGACATGCCGAATTTTCGGGAACCAAGATCGAGTACACTGATCCCGAAACGAAAGAAAAATTCGTCCCCCACGTGATCGAACCTACCTTCGGAGTTGAGAGAACACTTCTCGCCCTTCTCTGCGACGCCTATGAAGAGGAGAAACTCGAAAATGGAGAGATGCGCACCGTTCTGCACTTCGCACCCCGCATCGCGCCGGTAAAAGTGGCCGTTTTCCCTCTCATGAAGAAAGATCCGCTCGGAAGCAAAGCGCTGCAGATTTTTGAACAGCTCCGCTCGATTTGGGCCTGCGAGTACGACGAATCGGGAGCGATCGGCAAACGATATCGCAGACAAGACGAACTGGGGACACCGTTTTGCATCACCATCGACTTTGAAACGATGGAAAATGACACAGTCACCTTACGCGATCGCGATACGATGAAACAAGAGCGCATCCCTGTGAATCAACTCGTTCAAATCTTAAGCGAAAAACTAAAATAAGCGGTTGTAGAAGAATAAGCAAAGAAACAGGATAACGCCGCGAGGCTTAGCCTAATGATGGGCATGATGAGGGAGGCCCTGCAGCCCAAAAAAATCCACTTTTAATGGGTATTATCCTGTTTCTTGCCGAGAACTCTTGCTCTCCTTGGTGCAGAGCTCTTGACCGGAGGGACGGAGAGAACTGCCCTTAAGTGACGGACGGGCGTTCTCTCTTCAATTGATCAAACTGCTTAGCAAGAGAGAGAACCTCTTCTTCGGAACACCGTCCGCTATAGATCTTGAGCTTGATCTCTTCTCTTTGCTGCATCCAATGTCTTTCGAGGATTTTCTGCACCGTTTCGGTAAAGCAAGAGACCGCCTTTTCTCGATTCACTTTCTTTTGCAGAATCTCAGCGAGGAAGAGTTGCGCTTCGGCTTGATCGAGATCAATTGCCAAAGAGAGGAGATCGCGCGGTCGATTTTCTTTAGCCGCCGACACATATTTTTCAAACAACACCTTAGCAGCCCCCACCCGAAAATGCTCTTCTTTCAAATATTTTTCGGCTAAAGGGAGTAACTCAGGACAACTCTCGCCCATAAGGAACAACCATCGGAGGAGGTCTGCCTCCAAAACCCGATCAGGATCCACTTCGGTAAACGCAACGCTTGCCGATCGTTTAATGTGAATTTGAGGGGGACCTCCCTCCACACTCAACATCGATTCGGGGATTTGCGTGAGGCGTGCGAGCTTGCGCAAACTTTCACGCACCATCAACGGATGATCCCACTCCCGGATTCTTTTCGCAATTGTTTGGACAAGTTCGTTTTTACCCGCAGGCGATTGGATATTGATCGATTGAGAGAGACGATCGACAAAGAAAGTGATGTAATCGACACTTTTCTCAAGCAACTTTTGCCAGGCATCAGGCCCCTTCTCCTGCAAAATGAGATCCGGGTCATTTTTCTCCGGGAGTTTTACCACGAGAACTTCAATCCCTTGCTTTTGAAAAATATGGCCGATCTTCACTGTTGCTTCTTGTCCCGCCTGATCGCCATCGAGAGCAAGATACACTTGCCGAATCCCGAGTTGAATCAGCTCTTTTGCTTGTTCTTCTCCAAATGCAGTCCCCTGCCCCGCCACAGTCCACAGAAATCCGGAATGGATCAACCTGAGCGCGTCAATCTGTCCCTCGACGACAAGAGCCCTTTTTTCCTTGGCAATGGTTTTCCTAGCATAGCTTAAGCCAAAGAGGACTTTCGACTTCTTAAAAAGGGGCGTTTCGGGCGGGTTGACATACTTGCCCCCAAATGTATCAGGCTTGAATTTGCGCGCCGAAAATCCGATGATGGAACCCATTGGATCTCGAATCGGAATGGTGATCCGATCGGAAAAAAAATCTCTCCCCCGCGATACAAGGCCCGCTTCTTCTAACACGACATGAGGCACCTTTTGCTCATTCATCGCTTTTTGAAAGAGAGCACCCCGCGGCGCATAACCCAGTTCAAACGTGCGAATAAAATCGAGATCGATCCCCCGGCTATAAAGATAATCGAGCGCCCCATGCCCATCCAGCGTATGCAACAGACAAAAATGATAAAATAAAGAGGCTTTGCACAATGCATCTTTGAGCGCTGCTTTTGGAGGCCCCTGCGGCTTTTCTTTTCCTTCGACCTCCTCGAGAGGGACGTGAAACCGCTCCGCCAAATTTTCGACCGCTTCGAGAAACGACATCCGGAGATGGGTCATCAAAAACTGGATCGCATCGCCATGCGCTCCACACCCAAAACAGTGGTAGTGGCTATCCCCTTTTTGGATCACAAACGAAGGCGATTTCTCCTCATGAAAAGGACAGAGAGCCTTGAACGCAGCACCCGCTCTTTGGAGCTTGAGGTGCGGGTTTAAAACCTCGACCAGATCGATGCGAGAACGGAGTTGTTCAAGACTTTCTCGAGAAAACGTCGGCATAGGGCTAAGAAATATTTTTGTGGAGGTAACTTCCTCGTCTGTAGATGATTCTCTCCCAACCGCGATTTAACATGTAGCTAAAAACCCTCTTTTCGAACACATCCCCTCGAGGAAAGTGATCACTATCCCCCCTAATTTCCCCATAAATCGGGGCCCTAAAATCGGCTGTTTTCACGAGAAACATCTGGTCGGAAAATCCTTTTTTAGCGAGAAAAAAATTCCACGTCTTGCCATACGATTCCCGCTTTGCCTCATCGTAGCGCTCATTCCAAACCAAATTGGCTACCTTCGCTTCAGGCCGTTTTTCCATCATCCGGATCGCTTTTTCGATCCAACGAACAGGTCTTTCCAAACGGACATCACCCGTCATGTAGAGAAGGTAATCGGACCCACAAGAATAGATCGCAGCCAAGGGACCGAGCGCATTGTAGTAAATCCAATTAGGATGACTCGTCCCATACTCCGCAGCATTCGCCGAGAGGCGAAAATCAGAACGACTGAGATGAAAAAAGGGGAGCATTTCACCCACGATCTCATCCACAACCACATAGCGAGTCAACACGCCTTGTCTCAACAGATCTTCAGCCACCCGCTTCACAAAAGGAAGATCGAGGACATTGTTGATAATGAGGAGCCGCTCGGCAAAAGGATAGCGATGATGGGCAATCTGGAGCTTTGCTAAGTACTCGGCCGAAAGCAAAATGGTGCGCCAGTCATTTTCCCAGCAACTGGTGGCAAAGGTACAAAGAGGACGAGAGGGAGTGTGTTTGCCCATCTAGATGAAGAAAATGTTAGCCGATTGCTCTCCTTATCTTCGATAGGAAAATGTTCTTAAAGTTGCGGCAGAGCGAGAGCACAAACGCATATCACTAACAATCAGCACAATACAAAACAATTGAAATATTTAAAAAAATACACTATAATCATTAATAATAATATGAAACTATGACATTAATAACAAAACACGAAACATTCAATAAAATACCACAGGAGGTTATAGGCATTGTAATGTCTTACCTTCCGCACAAAGAACTCAGCTCTCTTACGTCTGTGAGTAGCAAAGCTTACAGATATGCTCAAGAATTACTCCAAGAAGTAAAAACTCTAGCGCGACTCTACCGATCTCCTCTGCTAAGGAAAGTGATTTCTCAAACCACAAAAACCGCTCCTTCTCGAATTTTGATGATTGCTGACCGGACGCTATTGGAGCAAACGCAAACACCACCAAGACAAGAGGAGATGCCGTTTTCTCTTGAATCTGTTCATGCGGTGTGCCAGGAACTGGTTGAGGTAGAGGAGGGGGTCAAGAATGCAATTCTAGATTATTTCCTCCCCCGATTTTGTCTGGATCATAAGATCGAAATTGCCCAATCGGACTCTTGTGAGACCGTCGCTATAAAAATCGCGAAAAATCTCCCACCAAGAGCGTCCCCGGGGATATTTTTTTTATGCAACCATCTAATGAGAATCGATAACAGCGAAGTTATCAGTGAAATATTCAGAAATGGTGTTTTTTTATCGTCTCTTCCTAAGTGTATGGACGCCCCCGATTTTTACTTAGAGCACTTGTATAAGATTGGCCTCCGTTACGGAAGCTTCGCATCTCTTCGTGTATTAAATGACGCATTTCCCTGTCTAGTAGCGACGTTCTTTTTCGGTTTATCCGAAAAGGCTCGTGAATACAATCACCCGGAAGCCATCTCGTGGCTCGCTACCTGGAATGCTTCGAAAAGAAGTGTCAGATGCTTGTTCACCAGAAAAAGCATCTGCAAGTTCTTAATAGTCAAATCTCTGATAACATTTCTTAGTATGGCTGATCGTTTTCTAATTCTCAAAAGCCTAGACGCAAAACGTGTTCCACCACGGTATTCTGTCTCGATTTGCTCTCTTATTCAATGGAATTTATGCACGATCGGTTGTTGCGCAGCCCTCCCTTTCTTGAATAAAATCTTCCCCGTCCCCTTTAACCGAACGACTCTCGATCAATTCGAATATAAAGAGTGTGCGCCGATCTTGGCTGTTGCTATTGAGTCCGTTATGAGGCCTATTTATCCTACATGGCTCCGATTTATATGTGGAACTCTTGCTACAATCGTTCTAACAGCAGATCACAGACGCGACGCATTTGAGATATAGTCGAAAGTTGTGGACGAAAAGGCTAAAAGAAACATATCCTTCTTTTCCTGTTACGGGTGCGGTACTTGTCTTTCTTAGGGATCGTATCGGACCTCAAGTTTTTGTTGTGGTGACAAAAAATTTATAGATCCGAAATTTTTGAGACAAGAAACCCTTCACTCATAGCCATTTATGCAACAACACTAGAGTTCTCTTTGATTTAAGAGAGGATTAATGTCATTAACAACAAATAGACCTCTAAACACACTTCCTCAGGGCACTGTAGGTGCTGAAATGTCTTATCTTCCGAGTAATGGTCGTCCTTCTGTGAGCAGTGCGGCTTACGGATATTCGACACTAATCCAAGAAGCAAAAAAAAATAAATCTACGCTACCGATCTTCGTTGCTAAAAAAAACGATTAATCAAGCCGAAGAGACCGATCCTTCTCAAATTTTGATGATTATGGACCGGACGCTATTGGAGCAAACGCAAACACCACCAAGACAAAAGAAGAGGCCATCCTGTTTAGAATCTGTTCATGCTGCTGCTGAAGAGCTTGTTAATGTAGAAAGCCAAGCGATAGATGAAATTAGGAAGCGTAGTAAGCTTCCGCTTACAACTCAAGAACAAATCAACGAGCATTCCTTTGAAACCTTTTTTGATTCTTTAGGGGAATGCTTAGCAGAAGATCCGCATCTTTAGGTTTGATACAACAATGAGATTGGATTGTGCCCATGTGATCCGTGAAGGAACCAATGGAATTCATCCTGTGACAGGCTGCCCGGATAGAACGAATCCTGTGACAGGCTGCATTGAGCCCCCTCACTTGCTTGCGCTCTTCTGTAAGCCCCGCATTCCCTCTCACACTCCCTGGATTCTGTACTTCGCTAAAAGCGCCTTCAAAACCCTTGCCTGCACCGGAGTACAGTACGGAAGCGTTGCATCTCTTCAGGTATTGCATACATCTACCTGTCCTCGGATAAGGTTGAGCATCGATAAGAAATTCGACAGCCATCTCGATTCCTCTCCAGCAGACGAGATGGCTAAACTCTTTTTTGTTTTATCCGAAAAGGCTCGTGAATACAATCACCCGGAAGCCATCTCGTGGCTCGCTACCTGGAATGCTTCGAAAAGAAGTATCAGACACTTGTTCACAAGAGAAAGTGTTGCGAATTTTTTCCTCTCCAAGAGGACCCTTACGTTTACACTATCTATTATCATTGGAATCCAACAAGGAATCAAGATGCTGACAGGACAATCCTTGTTGGACTCCAAAAGAAATCCTTTACACGATCGGTTATGTTATCCCCTGGCTCGCGATTTTATTCTATGGAATGTATGCACGGCCGTCTATTGCGCTACACTTCCTCTCTTAAATAGAGTCTTCCCTGCCCTCGTTAACCGAACAAATCTCAATCGAAAGAAGTCTATTTTATCCAGTTTGTTGATTGGACTTGTCTTTTGGGCTCCCGAATCCCCTACATGGCTCCGGCTTATATCTGGAATTCTTGCGACAATCGATGTTGCAGCAAGTCACAGACGCCACGTATTTGAATAACTCTCTCCATATTGACCCTCTCTCCATCTCTATGTTACGATTGGAGCATGACAACGCCTACCCCCATGATGGCTCAGTGGCATGAATGCAAAGCCCAAGCCAAAGACGCTCTCCTCTTTTTCCGCCTCGGCGATTTTTACGAGGCCTTCTACGACGACGCAAAGGTGATTTCGAAAGAGCTCGGTCTTACGTTAACGGCCAGGCAAGAGATCCCGATGTGTGGAGTCCCGTTCCACACCGCTGAAACGTACATTGATAAACTGGTCGCCAAGGGATTTCGGATTGCAATTGCGGAGCAAATGGAGGATCCGAAACAGGTCAAGGGGATTGTAAAACGGGAAATCGTCCGGATTGTCACTCCCGGAACGGTTATTCAGTCCCAACTTCTCTCCGATAAAAAGAACAATTTTTTTGCCTCTGTTGTACAGGTTGGATCTACTTTTGGCTTGAGTTTCATCGATCTTTCAACCGGCGAATTTCACGCGCTCGAACTCGATACGGAACAGGATCTCATCGATGAGTTGTTCCGATTAAGACCTTCTGAGTTCTTAGTAGGGAAAAAATTTCAGGAGGATCACCCTCTTTTTTTCCAGGAGCTCTCCCATTCCTTTTCTTTTCTGGTGAATCAAAAGACACCCCTGGATCTCTCGTTTGCTCAAGAGGTCCTTCATTATCAGTTTCAGGTCACTCACTTGGATCGATTTGGACTGAGAGGACAATCTGCCGCCACGTGTGCCGCGGGCTCTCTTCTCCTCTATCTCAAAGAGGAACTTAGCTTCAACTGCGATCATATCCTATCAATCCAAACCGAGTCTTTGGCCCACTACATGGGGATCGATCGGGCGTCTCTGCGCAATTTGGAATTGACCGAGTCGATGGTGGATGGCTCTTCAAAAAACACCCTCCTCGATCTTCTCGATTATACAGCCACCCCGATGGGTGGACGGATGCTGCGCCACTTCGTCAAACACCCCCTTCTTTCTCTTGATGAGATTACTCGTAGACAGGAGGCGATCGGCTTGTTTCTTTCCCACAGAGAAGAGAGCCGAGAACTGAAGAAGATGCTCGAAACGGTGAAAGACCTCGAAAGACTTATCATGAAGGTAGGCGCCAGATTAGCTTCGCCGCGCGATCTTTTCTCTCTCGCTACTTCTCTCTCTCGCTTGCCTGAGATCCACCATCTTCTCTCTTCTTTTTGTCCTTTAAGCGAACTGCAAAAAAGCGAAGAGCTAAAACCTCTTTTCTCCAAACTCCTTTCCTCCTTAAATGACGCCCCTCCGATTCGGCTGCATGAAGGGGACATCATCCGAGACGGAGTCCTCCCCGAACTCGATCGTCTTCGCTCACTTACCAAAGAATCGACAAGCTATCTCGCTGCTTACCAAGCGACGTTGCGAGAGCAAACGGGAATCAAAACTCTCAAAGTGGGCTACACCAAGGCCTTTGGCTACTACATCGAAGTGAGTCGTCTGCAAAGCGAGAAAATCCCCGCCTCTTTCCAACGGCGTCAAACGCTCGTCAATGGAGAAAGATTCATCACAGAAGAACTCAAACAATTTGAGCACCAGGCTCTCAGTGCCGAGGAAAGGGCTAAAGCGATTGAAAGTGAACTGTTTGAAGCCCTTCGAAGGGAAACTGCGCAAGCGACCTACCTCATCTATCAGCTAGCCAAAGCCATTGCCCGCATCGATTGCCTCCTGTCGCTTGCTCAAGTAGCCTTTGAGAAAAAACTCACCCGCCCCACCCTCGACGAATCCACTCGATTGGAGATTCAAGAGGGCAGACACTTGGTTGTGGAACATGTCGTTGGACCCGCCTCCTTCATCGCTAACGATACGTATTTGAGTGAAAAAGAGCAGATGATGCTCATCACAGGGCCTAACATGGCAGGAAAGTCAACCTACATCCGCCAGGTCGCCCTCATCGTCATTCTGGCTCAAATTGGCTCCTACGTCCCAGCCAAATCGGCCCACATCGGCCTTGTTGACAAAACTTTCTCTCGCATCGGAGCGAGCGATGACCTCGCTCGAGGGCAGTCAACCTTCATGGTCGAAATGACCGAGACGGCTAATATCTTAAAAAATGCCACTTCTCGCTCTCTTATTCTCCTCGATGAAATCGGAAGAGGGACAAGCACTTACGACGGCATTTCGATTGCCTGGGCAGTTGCCGAATATCTCCTCTCCACTCCAAAAAAACAGGCTAAAACTCTCTTTGCAACTCATTACTGGGAATTGACGAAATTGAGCGAACAGTTTCCCCATGCGGTCAATTATCAAACTGCAGTGCAGGAGATCTCTTCGGGGATTGTCTTCTTACGAAAAATCATCCGAGGCGGAACCGATAAAAGTTATGGTATTCATGTAGCAAAATTGGCAGGGTTGCCGCCGAAAGCGATTAAACGGGCCGAAGAGATGCTCAAAGAACTCGAAGCGAAGCAAGCCAAAATCAAGAAAACGGAAGAGCAGCTTTCTCTGTTTGCTGCTTTTCCCCTGGAGCCTGCTTGGGTAAATGAACTCAAAGAACTCCCCATTGATGAGATCACCCCCATACAAGCTCTAGAAAGAATAATGACCTGGCAAAAACAGAGTCTTCTTCAGAATTAAAGGGAGGGAAAGGTGTCCCTTCCATCGAGGGGTTCAGGAGAATTTTGTGGAACGTCGGTCGGTGAAGACGATCGAGTCGAAACATCGCTCTGACAACCAGAACTATTCACACGCTTGAACTCTTCCTCATTTTGTTGTTTGACTGTTCTAGGCAGCGCCAAAGGGGTCAGATGCTCAGGATGCCTAACACTCAGCATAGCTCTCAGCACAAAGGAAGGAGGCGGAGAAGGTTTTTTGTGAGAAGAGGAGCAACACTTCGATCTTAAAGTGGGGGGAAAAGGGACCCTTCCATCGCAGGTTCTAGGAAAATTTTGTGGGACGTCGGTTGGTGAAGATGATCGAGTCGAAACGCTACTCTGACAACCAGAACTAGTTACGCTCTTGATCTCTTCCTGCAAAGCTCTCGGCACAAAGGAAGGAGGCGGAGAAGGGTTTTTGTAAGAAGAGGGGAGATGGATCGATAAAGAAGATCTTCTTGTTGTTTGAGCTTGGGGTGTTCTTTGTCCCACTGAATGCATGGGAGTTGGTGGCTCTGATTCGTAATTTTCGGAATAGATTGAGGAAGTCCTCTCCTCAGGTGAACGGGGCACTCCAGGTGAATGTGTTGTAAGCACCGGCCCAACTGGGCGAAAAGACGAAGAACCTCTAGGAGGCTCTTTCTGGGTCCCTGGTAAAACGGGAGCTCTGCAAGATGAAGCAACTGTCATAGAATCCTTTAATGTAGAGGTAGTTGCAAAAACCGATTCTTCATGTCGTCCGGTATAAGTAGAGTTTTGCAATTACCTCTGTAGTGATAATTTAAGCGATCGCCACCATTATAACGATTCCCTTCTTAATTTACTATGTCTAAATCCATATTTGAAATAAACAAGCAATCCCAAAAGCATCCAAATAAAAAATTGAACCCAAATGGTGAGAGGGAAAAACAAGGTTTGTCCTAAGCAGCATGCAATCCCGAGGATGGGAACGTAAGGGACAAAGGGCACTTTGAACGGACGCGCTATCTTCGGCTGTGTATAGCGAAGGATCAGAACGGCCAGACACATGATCGCAAATACGACCAAGGCAACAAGAGAGACGAGCTGCGCTAACATATCGACGGGAAACAATCCGGAGATGAGTGTCCCTGCGATGGCAATGATGCCTGCTGAGAAAGCAGGTGTGCGCAGTTTGGGATGAATACGGGCCAATTTCTTCGGAAGAAGCCCGTCTTTACTCATCATGAAAAAGATCCTTGTCTGGGCTAAGAAAACGGCGAGAATCACCGAGGTTAAGGCTGCCAAAATAGCGAACTTCACTACAAATCCAAACCAGACAAATTGGGGCCCCATGGCGTCGAGGACAACGGAAACGGGATCTGAAACGCCGAGCGTTGTGTAACTGACTACACCTGTTAAGACCAGTACCATCGCCACGTAGGCAACTGTACTGATCCCAAGAGCTCCGACAATCCCTCTCGGGATGCTCTTTTGCGGATTGATTGCTTCTTGGGAAAGGGTCGCCACTGTATCAAATCCATTATAGGCAAAAAAGAGCAGGCCAGCCGCACGCAAAATACCGCTCCAACCAAATTCGCCAAAGGCTCCTGTGTTTTGGGGGATCCACGGATGCCAGTTGGCCGGATTGATGTAAAAAGCCCCAAAGGCAATGAATAAGACGATGGTTAATAATTTGACTGCGACCATCACGTTATTGAGCGTAGTAGCGGCGCGCACTCCGGCCGCGATCATCAAGCAAATCAATAGTACGATCCCGGCTGCAGGAACGTTGAGGTAGGATCCGCTTAAGTGCCAACCTAATTCAGGGGAATAGATAAAGGGGGCTGAACTAAACAGCGCGGGAAGGTTGAGACCAAAATCGACCAAAATGCTCTTGAAATACCCCGACCATCCAACAGCCACAACACAAGCAGATGCGAGATACTGGATGAGCGAAGACCAACCAATGGCCCAAGCGACAAACTCGCCTAAGGCAACGTAAGCATACGAGTAAGACCCCCCTGCAATCGGAATAAACGAGGCGAGCTCGGCGTAGCAAAAACCTGCAAAGGCGCAGACAATTGCTGCGATCAGAAAAGAGAAAAGAACAGCAGGGCCTGCAGCGTAAGCCGCAGCTTGCCCCGTAATCACAAAAATTCCAGCGCCAATGATCGCTCCAATGCCAATGGAGGTGAGTTGTAAGGAACCCAGATGACGTTTAAGCCCACCCTTACTGCCTTCGGATGCTTCCGAATCAATCCCATGCACAGATTTTTTCACGAAGAGATCTACACGCTTCACTTAAATTCTCCCAAAAGAATGTATTGTACTCGACTTTGTACATTTTTGCCGGTATCTCCGGAGAGTTCGTTCAAAAGATGTACAAAGTCGAGATTGTAAACAAAATCCCTCTAATCGTACAACCTTCTTTTTCTCCCTCAAAAATCGAGAAAATTATATGCTTGCGAAATATTTTATGACAAAACACAGAATCTGGATTGGCGCCCATACTTCCGCAGCAGGTGGAGTTCACAATGCCCTCCTCGAAGGACAAGAGATCGGCGCTTCCTCTATTCAACTCTTCACGAGCAATCAAAAACAGTGGCATGGGAGAACCTTCTCTGAAGAGGAGATTGCTCTCTGGGAAAAAGCCCTCGAAAAGACGGGCATTGATAAGATCATGAGCCACAGCAGCTACCTCATTAACCTCGGATCCCCCGACAAAGCGATCTTGATCAAGAGTCGTAAAGCGATCCAAGATGAGCTGATGCGATGCCATCGTCTCGGGATCTCTTATCTCAACTTCCATCCGGGGGCTGCCACCAAAGGAACTGCCGAACAATGTCTCGACACGATCGTGGAGAGCTTGCTTGATCTCGAGAGCCTCGTTTCACAAGGCCCCACCCAACTGGTCCTCGAAACGACGGCGGGGCAAGGGACGAGCGTTGGCCATTGCTTTGAGGAAATCGGGTCGATCGTAAGCCGCGTTTCTTCTCGTCTTAATGTGGGCGTGTGCATCGATACATGTCACATATTTTCAGCAGGTTACGACATCAGAACGAGAGCTGGATGGGAATCCACTTTGAAGGCCTTTGACAAAGCAATTGGATTGCAGTACCTCGCCGCCTTTCACTTAAACGACTCGCAAAAAGAGCTGGGATCTCGTGTGGATCGGCATGCATCGCTTGGGAAGGGAGCCATTGGTCTGGAAGCCTTCCAATTTTTGATGGAGTCGCAAATCACGGCGCATTTGCCGAAATATTTGGAGACGCCCGAAGGGCCTTCTGTCTGGAAGGAGGAAATAGCGCTTCTCAAAAAATGGGGAGAAGAGAGATAATTTTTGCCGATGAGAACGAAAATTAAACAAGTTTTGCTCGCTAAAGAGCCGAGTCGATTGGAAGAAAAAGAGGTGATCGTCACCGGCTGGATCCGCACAGTCCGAGATCAAAAGGCCTTTGCGTTCATTGAGATCAATGATGGATCGACTCTCACGAATCTCCAGGTGATTGCCGATGCAACACTGCCCCAATATGCCGAACTCATGACTCAACTCACTACAGGAGCTGCGGTCTCGGTCGAAGGGATACTGAAGAAAAGCCCGGGGAAAAACCAGGCTCTTGAACTCCATGCGACAAAAGTGCATCTCTATGGGGCTTGCGATCCTGCTCGCTATCCTCTCCAAAAAAAACGACACTCGTTTGAGTTTCTCCGCACAATTGCTCACCTAAGACCGCGAACCAACACGCAAGGGGCCGTCCTTCGAGTGAGAAGCGCTATGAGCTTTGCGACTCACCTCTTTTTCCAGCAAAGGGGATTTTTCTATGTCCACACTCCGATCATCACCGGTTCCGATTGCGAGGGAGGTGGAGAAATGTTCCGCCTTTCAACGACGAAACCATCCGAAGAATTTTTTGGAAAACCCGCTTACTTGACTGTTTCTGGTCAGCTCGAATTGGAGACTTTAGCCTTAGCCCTTTCCGATGTGTACACATTTGGGCCCACATTTCGCGCTGAAAATTCGAACACGTCGCGCCACTTGGCCGAATTTTGGATGATTGAGCCAGAAATGGCGTTCGCAGATCTAAAGGTCAATATGGAATGCGCCGAGAGCTATCTCCGTTTCTGCGTGAACTACGCTCTTGAGCACTGCGCCGAGGATCTTGCTTTCTTCGATCAATTCATTGAGAAAGGTCTCTTAGAGCGACTGAAAAAAGTGGCACACACTCCTTTTGCCCATATTCCCTATACTGAGGCCATTGCGATCTTAAAAAAAGCGGACAGGTCCTTTGACTTCCCGGTCGAATGGGGAATTGATCTTCAATCAGAGCATGAGAGATACCTTGCAGAAGAATATTGTCAAAAACCGGTGATCCTAACCGATTATCCGGCTGCGATTAAAGCCTTCTACATGAGACAAAATCCCGATGGGAAAACGGTCGCTGCTATGGACGTGCTCGTTCCAAAAATCGGCGAACTCATCGGGGGATCGCAAAGAGAAGAAAGACTCGATATTCTCGAAAGGAAGCTCGAGGCGTTCAAGCTCAAAAAAGAGGACTATTGGTGGTATCTAGAGCTCAGAGAATACGGTTCGGTTCCCCACGCAGGATTCGGACTCGGGCTCGAACGGCTTGTCCTGTTCATCACTGGCATGGAGAACATCCGCGATGTGATTCCTTTCCCAAGAACTCCGGGACACGCCGAATTTTGATTGGTAGAGATCAAAGACAAGATCTGCCTTCTCTGCAATATAGATCTGATTGATCTGTTCCATATTGAACAGGGTTACCCCTTCAATGTCGGGATCAACATTCCTTGGCACACTCAAATCAAAGATGAGATGTTGTCTAATGCCCTTCCCTCGAATCAAAAATTGATCGGTTTGACTGGCGCATGAAATGAGATCGTAATCGGTCCACGAGTCTAAAGCATCGCGCCCCACTGCGCTCATCTCTTGCACTTTCTCAGGAGATGCCGAACAAAAGGTTATCTGGCTAATCCCTTTTTCTAAAAGAAAAGAGGAGAATTTCCTATGGGTCTCGGAATAACCGACGAGGAGAATTTTTTTTTCTTCTAAATCGGGAAATTCTTTTTTTGCGATTTCCCATAAAAGCCCAAACAGAGGATCCCTTTCCCCTGTTTCAGGAAAATATGTTCGGATCTCCTTAGCTACCTTAAACGCCTTTTGAAAAAAATGATGAAGATCTTTTGAAAAAGGCCCTACTTGACAGGCTTGGGCATAGGCTGCTTTCACTTGCCTTGCAATTTCTGTTTCCATACAGATCGCACTGTCAAGTCCTGCGCAGACTCTACACAGATGGACAAAACATTGCTTCCCAAAATAGGAATATATCCCCTCGAGAAATGTGACGTCGAGAAGAGAGAAAAGATGATCTCTCGTGAGTGAAAGAGAGTTACTAGCAAAATAGATCTCAGTCCGATTACAGGTCGAGAGCAATACAGTTGTATAGGGGAAGGCCTTCTCTTTGAAGAGCTGGGTGGCTATTCTAGCCACTTTTTCCTGCATAGCAAAAGATGCCGTTTTAAAACTGATTCCAATCATACCTACGCGCATGACTCTATTCTATTGAAAATCGATTCAAGATCAAGTAGTATCCAACAATATGGTAAAACCGATCGATTCTACTCCACCCGCAGACAATCCTTCGCCAGCTACGGGCGCAAAAAAACCGGCGACACCACCTCTTTACGGAAGCGCATCAGCAAAGCCGATGACGTTTCTCGGGATGCGTTTCACAGGACCTGAAGCAGAAAAACTGTGGGGGGTGATCATCCAACAAATCAATACGTCGATTCAGCACGAACAAGCGAGAATGATGAAGGCGCTTAAAAAATTGAAGAAGAGTTCAACAGGAGAAGGTGGAGATGACTAAGCTACTTCATATCATCGCAACCCCGAGGGGTGATGATTCAAGCACTCTTCAAATCAGCCGTCTCCTTTTGAATCTCCTCCGCGACGAACACCCCGCCTGGGCTTTTGACGAACTCAATCTCACAGAGGAGGAGATCCCGTCACTTACAACAAAAAGAGTCGATGGAAAGTACACCCTTCTTTCAGGCAAACAACTCTTTGGAGAAGAAAGAGAATCGTGGGATACGATCACCCACGAAATTCACCGCTTTTTATCGGCCGATTTCTACGTCATTTCTACTCCAATGTGGAATTTTTCAATTCCCTATTTCTTGAAGCAGTACATCGATGTGATCACGCAACCCAAATACCTCTTTCAATATACAAAAACGGGAGTCGAGGGACTGGCTAAAAATAAAAAGATGGTCGTCGTCACTTCTAGTGGTGGCGATTACGCATCAGAAAAAACCAAGTCGCTGGATTTTCTAGAACCTTATCTCCAACTCATCTTCGGCTTCATCGGAATCAAAGACATCACATTCATCAAGGCCGAACCGATGGATATGGGAGAACAAAAAAAAGAAGAAGCTTTGAAAAGAGCAGAAGAAAAAGTGAAAGCAATTATATACTCGTTCCACTCCAAAATGACCCAATAAAACCGAATTTAAAGCATCAAATTTTCAATAAAAAAATTGGCGTTAATATTAATTCAATATTGACCCCAATTTTTTATTGGAAATTTGATAGATTTAAATCGGCTTACTTGGGCCATTTTGGAGTGGAACGAGTATATACTCGTTCCACTCCAAAGATGCTCAAAACAAACCGATTTAAAGTGGTATTATCTATGCCGAGAGATCTGCCTATTAGCAATGGATCGCTTTTTGTCTCTTTTGACAAAGAGTATCGAATCCGGGAGTTATGTTTCCCGTTTGTCGGAGAGGAAAATCATGTAGAGGGAGAACTGTGCCGATTCGGGATGCTCGTCGGAGGGAATTTCGAATGGGTCGATGATACATGGAATATCGAGAGACGTTATCTCGACGACACACTCGTTACCGCAGTTTCTCTAAGCCATCCTTCTTTCCCTCTCAAAATCGAAGCAACTGATTGTGTTGATTTTGAAGAAAACATCTATTTCAAAAAAATGACTCTTACCAATTGCTCAGAAGACTCTATCTTTTGCCGCCTCTTTTTTTGTCATGATTTCCATATCTTGGGCAATGATATCGGAGATACCGCCGAATTTCGCCCCGATTCATCTGCCATTTTGCATTACAAAAAAGACCGCTATTTTCTCATCTCGGGTTATGCGAACGGAAAATATGGAATCGATTCATTCACTACAGGGAACATCCACACGGGAGCTCTGGAAGGATCTTGGAAAGATGCCGAAGATGGGGTCCTAAGCGAAAATCCGATCACTCAAGGATCTGTCGATTCAGTGATCGCCCTCGACCTCCCCCTTTTGGCAAAAGAAACAAAGAGCGCAACTTACTGGATCGCCTGCGGCAAAACATGGGAAGAAGTAAAAAGACTCCATCTTCTCGTCAAAAAAAGGGGACCCGACTCCTTTTTTCTTCGGACTCAAAACTACTGGAAACTCTGGCTCGATCAAGACCCGATCCCTCAGGACGTTCTGCCCCCTCCTATCTCTGCCCTTTATCGGAAAAGCCTCTTGATCGCTCGGGCCCATATGAACCCAGGTGGCAGCATCATTGCCGGGGTCGATTCCGACGTGATGCAATTCAATCGCGATACCTACAGCTACATGTGGCCGCGCGATGGATCTCTCATCGCCCACGCACTCGATCTCGCAGGGTATAATTCATCCGCTGCCTTTTATAAATTGTGTGGACATCTCATCGAAAAGGAAGGCTATTTCCTTCACAAATACAACCCTTCTGGTTCACTTGCTAGTTCTTGGCATCCCTGGTTCAAAGAGCAAAAAAAACAGCTCCCGATCCAGGAAGATGGGACTGCACTCATCCTTTGGGCTCTCGGACGTCATTTTACAATCTTTCACGACATCGAGCTCATGCGACTGCTCTATGATTCTCTTATCAAGAAAGGAGCCGATTTCTTGATGACTTATCGCAATTTAGATACTGGACTTCCCCTCCCAAGCTACGATCTTTGGGAAGAACGGAGGGGGATTCTAACCTTCACCACAGCAACTGTTTTCGGTGGGTTGGTGGCTGCGGCCCGTTTCGCCGAAGCTTTCGGAGATACATCCCTTGCCTCTGAATATCGCGAAGGGGCTGCTCTCATGCGAAAAGGAATGGACAAGTATCTCTATCTCACTAAACAAAAGCGATTTGCAAGAATGATCACGTTTGATCCCCAAGGGAAAATTGAAGTCGACGATACTGTCGACGCCAGTCTCTATGCGACTTTTGCCTTTGGCGCCTATGCTCCCGATGAGGAACAGGTGCGCAGCACCATGGCCCAGATCGAAGAGAATCTCCAAAATGGGGGCGGGATCATCCGTTATCCAAAAGATCCCTATTACAGAAGTTCAGAAAATAGCCCAGGAAATCCTTGGTTCATCACCACCCTTTGGCTCGCTCAGTACAAAATCGCCATCGCTAAGGAAAAAAAAGATTTACAAGTGGCTCTGTCGCTTCTCGAATGGGTGGCTAGTCACGCTCTACCAAGCGGCGTGCTCGCAGAACAGATCGATCCAGAAACCCATGCCCCCCTCTCGGTCTCCCCTCTTACCTGGAGTCATGCTGCTTATGTAATTACAATTGAGCAATATCTACAAAAACTCTCCCAGCTCGACATCTGCCCCACCTGCAGACGCCCTCTCTTTTTAAGAAGCTGAGAGCTCTTTGCAATCCTTTCTTGGGGTTTTATCTAACCATCGACTACAATTCTTTGCGGTATGACCCTATTTCTTTCTGAACCTCAAGAAATCCTTTTTGTCGAATCTTCCGAAACAGGTATACGGATCGATAAATTCCTCGCTGAGAAGTTTCCCACCTATTCGAGGAGCTATTTTCAATATTTGATTGAACAAGGGGCAGTCCTGTTGAATGGATCGCCTATTAAAAAAAGGATTTGTCCTGAAGAAGGAGATGAAATTGAGATCTGTTTCCAAGCGATCCCCTCCCCTTCCCTTCATCCTGAACCAATCCCCCTCAACGTTCTTTATGAAGATGAACACATCATTGCGATCAATAAACCGCCAGGAATGGTGGTTCACCCCGCTCCCGGCCACCCCTCAGGAACTTTTGTCAATGCGTTACTCGCCCACTGTGAACAACTCGCTCCGAGCACAGACCCGCTGCGCCCGGGGATCGTACACAGACTTGACAAAGAGACTTCAGGGGTTCTCTTAGCAGCAAAAACCCTCATCGCCCACCAAAAGCTCATCGAAGCCTTTTCTCAAAGAAAAGTTCTCAAAACCTATCTTGCTATCTGCATCGGCCGCCCTCCAAACGGCGTCGTGAACGCTCCGATTGGCCGCCACCCAAACAATCGAAAGGAGATGGCCGTTGTCCCGAAAGGGAAAGAGGCAATCAGCGACATCCAGACCCTTGCCTTCCAAGACCCTCTAAGCTTCGTAATGATCCGTCCTAAAACAGGGAGAACCCACCAGATCCGGGTCCATCTCAAGTCTCTTGGAAGTCCTATTTTAGGAGACCCAATTTATGGTTCTCATCGCATTAACCAAGCCCTCGCCCCACCACGACTTCTTCTCCATGCCTATCGCATCATCTTCGATCATCCAGTGACCCGATCGCAGATCCATCTCACAGCCCCTATCCCTGACGACCTGAAGGGGTATCTCCTTCCCTCTTGCCAGCCAGGAGTAGATTTTAAAGAGAATGTTTTGTAAATTCTTTTGGGAAAGGGAATGCATACAGAAAATGATTCAAAACCCGTCTTTTGAATCATTTTCGGGACAATCTCTCAAACGACCCTCGCAACGAAAATAGGTGTAGAATCATGAAAGAATTTGTTGAGTATATCGTCAAAAATCTCGTCGATCACCCGGACCAAGTACGGATTAACGAAGTTGGAGGCACGCACACCCTCATCATCGAACTGGGCGTAGAAAAATCAGACATTGGGAAAATCATTGGGAAAAAAGGAAAAACGATCAATGCAATTCGGACTCTCTTGATGTCAGTCGCAAGCCGAAACGGAATCCGCGTTAGTCTCGAAATTCTCGAAGATAAGTAAAAAAAATCATAACCTCGACTTTGTACATTTTTTGAACGCACTCTCCGGAGCTGCTCGTTCAAAAAATGTACAGCGTCGAGTTAATATTAACCCCAATTTTTTATTCGATTTTCTTGGGCCATTTTGGAGTGGAAATTTATCAGAGAGAGGGAAGGAAAGGAGAAATCATCGCCTTTCTCGAATTGAGACTCCCCGCTTTGTAGCGAAGAATCGCAAAAGACGGGCCTTTTTCTACAATCCGAGAAGGGATATGCAAAAAGCTCTCTTTAAAGATCAGCTCGTATTCTTTCGCTTGAAATCCTATGAACTCGGCTTCCATCGAGTTATTTTTGAGTCCAGGAGACGATTGGAAAGAGGTTAAAAAGCGCTTCAGGTGCTCAATGGCTACATCTTCCTTTGGAATCCAGAGCCAAAGTTCGTCTTTATGCTCATAGTTGCCCGAAGTCCCTTGATAAACTTCTTGCGCACTTACAATTGTGCTAATCATGTGGATATGGAGATCTATTTCCGGTTTTTCCTTGTGAATGCGATTCGCTTCGTCAAGCCATCCGCGCTGAATGGAAGAAGCGTGTTTGGTAAAAAGAGAGACATTCGAAGCAAACATTTTCGTCTGACCAATACGACAGCATCCATTTTGCGCTTTTGTATCGGCAAAAAAATGAGACGGCTTACCCAACGCGGCAAGAGAGATCGATTCTGCTACCTCTTTTTCCCGATGGGCGTAGACTTTGCTATAAAGCGAGTACATGTCTTCGTTCTGTAAAATTCTCTCAGCCGCCCGTTTCAGAAAATGCTTGTCTCGAGGAATATCATCGATCGACACAATCTCTACCTCTTTACCTAAACTCAATGTCTTCATCCGATTGAGAAGAGAAACGACACATTCGAGATCCAAAACGCTTATCTTGCTAAGCAAATCGGTGTCATCAAGAATGGCATAGAGAAAATGCAGATACTCAACAAACTCTCGCTCAGGGTCGATAAATCGATCTGTTTTATTAAGCCACCGATTTCTCTTCGCTAAAAGTCTTTGCAAAATTCGATTGGAAGAGGGTGTTTTAAATCGATTCTCTTCCTCAATTTGTTGCTCAATTGCTTCAGCTGTTTGCAACCCTAAAGCGTATTGATCATTGATTTCAAAAGCTTGCCTTGCGACGAGAGTGTTACTTGACTGTGCATCGGCAATCACAGCAAAAGGAGGGGAGATTGTTTGAAGCTGCGACTTATGATGGTCAATCACACTGATCACATCGAGATAGGGAGGAATTGACATCTCTTCTCGATTACAAAAATCGCGCAAAGAAACAGTTCCTAAAACAGGCTTTCTCAACTCTTCAGCTCGGATCACTCCGACGGGGAGCATATTCCCATGATCCGCGCTAGTCACAGTCAGAGAAACGTGGGCACCCATCTTTTGCCGAATTTCTTCCACATCAGATCGATCTGTCACAAACGTGGGGTGATGACCAAAGATCTTCGTTTTCATCAACATCCCAATATCGAGCTTTTCAAGCCGTGAACGAATCGCTAAAATGGCTTCATGCAACTTCCCGATAGTCACCTCTAAAAAAGAAAAAATCCCAGAGCGATCCTCGATAAGAGATCCCTTAGAATCAAAGAGTTTTCCCATCACACGAAAGAGCAGATCGAGACCATGGAAAGGGATCGAAGCCATTTGAGCTAACTTAAGCCCAAGAACTTCAAAAGAAACAGAAAGCCCCTCTCTCATCTCAAGCAAGGTGAAAATGAACTGAGACACCTCTTTTCTTTGTTTAAAAGAGAACTCCTTGGCCGGCTCACAATCTTCCAATTTCATGGAAAAGAGTTGTGAAAGGTGGAGTTTGACAAGATCAAAAGCTAGATCCTTTTTGGCAAAAAGTGAAATCAGGTGTAGCTGAAGGTGATTTTCAAACCAACGCAAGCATAGATTGAACAGGACAATCACCTGACGAACTTCTTCCACGTCGACACTGCGCCAATCGCCTAAATAAAAACCCTGATCGTCGATCACGACAATCGCGCCACTATCTCGCTCAACTTCAGCTCCAAGCATCGAAGATTCTCTCTTCTTCAAAACCATTTTTGCCTTGGACATCAGATCATTTGCTGTCAAATTGAGCGCATTTCTCGTTTTCGGAAGATGAGAGAAAACAGCAGCACCAAAAAGGTCAGAAAAAATCCATTGCACCTCAATTTGCGAAGAGGGAGGTCCTCCCGGCAAATTCCACACATGCAAAGAATCTCCTAACCGAGCTCCAAACGCATCGACCCAGCCCCAAAAAGAGGCGATCGTCGTATCGAGATCGGGCGACTTATGGGCTGTGACAAAGTGGGTCCCTGGATAGGTTTTCCCCATACCGACGGGAAAAAAAACTTGGTAAGCGCTTCTCTCGACCCACTTCCCAACAATTTTCCCTCGGATTCTTAAATTTTCCTCGGCGCTCAAATCCGATGTTTGATTGAGCCATAGTTCAAAACTTGCAAAAGTGTAGTGCTCAACAATCTTTTCCTTGTCGAGTCTTTCTAAAAAATCGAGAACTGCAGCCAAAAGAAAACAAGGCTCCGCCTCTTTGCGAATGAGCTCTAGAAGAGATCGTCCGATAGCGTCGTTTTTGTGAAGATCGGAGACAGAGGAAAGCTTCTTCAAGCTCCCCAATACCTGATCAAGATGAGGGAATTTGCGCAAACGAAGAGGATGATCACCGAGAAGCATGGGGCACTCAAAATTTGGATTGAGTAGGACTCGAACCTACGACCGCCCGCTTAGAAGGCGGGTGCTCTATCCACTGAGCTATCAATCCCAAAGGATCCAATTTACTCTGAAGAACCACTATTTTTCAAGGCTTGTATTTATAGAGATGTTTTTATACGATCTTGCCCTATTTCAAAAGGATCCTATGCATTGGTTATTCCCTCTCGTCGCCACCATTTCTAATACCGATTTAGTCAATTTAGTCGAAACAAGACACCATCTTTCCTTGAACGAGCCCTATTTAGATCTGCCCTATAAAGCAGCTACGGGGAAATTTCCCGTTCAATTCCCCAATACCAGCCCATTTGAAACGTCCGAAGAGGCTCAATTACCTCCTGAAATCTTTTTTATTGCTTATTTTGTTGAAGGAGAATCAGACCGACCCATCACTTTTATATTCCCTGGAGGCCCAGGAGGCTCGTGTGGTCCTGAGACGATTTGTTCTATTGGACCGAGAAGGATTCTCTCGTTAAGTGAAGGGAAAAGCATACTTCCTCCTTACGAGATCATCGATAATCCAGAGACACTTCTCCCCTGGACCGACCTCGTTTTCGTTGATCCAGTCGGAACAGGCTTTAGTACACCCGGAGAAAATCCCGACCACTTTTCGACGCTCTTAAGCGTCGACGGCGATATTGCCGTTCTCGGGAACTTTGTCAAAACGTTCATCGCCTATTTCAATCGGTGGAACTCTCCCAAGTACCTTTCAGGAACAAGTTACGGGACAACTCGTTGCTGTGGCATCGCCGAATACCTCACCTTCCATGACCTCCCTCTGCATGGGCTCATCCTGCTCGGCACCTGCATCGACTTTTCCACGATTATGGGCCAACACAACAGAATGCTGCCCGACTCGCTCCTCATCCCTACGCTTGCTGCCAGCGCCTGGTACCATGGTCGCTTCTGGCCCGAAAAACCTCTCGAAGATGTGATCGAATACGCCAAACGATTTTGTTTTGAAAGTTATCTCCCCGCTATGCTCCAACCAGGAAAACTCAGCTCTCAAGCGCAAGATCAACTCTATACACAAATGGCCGAACTCATAGGACTTCCCTTTGAGACCGTCAAACGATACCAAGGGAAATTTGATGAAAGGCTCTACACAACTGAATTTTTTGCTCTCGATAGAAAAGTGATTGGAGGACTCGATACCCGCTATGTCGGAGAGGCCTTTTGTTCGCGAAGAAACAACATGAATGACGATCCCAGCTACCAAGAAATGAGAGGACTTGACTGCGCCTTCCACAACTATCTTCACAATGAGCTCGAATCGAAGAGCCCCTTCGAATCTTATGTAACCTTTTCCTATCCTGCCTTTACCTTCTGGGATTACTCTACCTACGACTCGATCGACTGGCCAGAGCTGACCCAACGGCTCAAGAGGACTCTCATTACAAACCCCCATAT
The DNA here is from genome assembly GCA_027451585.1 of Chlamydiota bacterium. Classification (GTDB taxonomy): domain Bacteria; phylum Chlamydiota; class Chlamydiia; order Chlamydiales; family SM23-39; genus DAIDHZ01. The sequence continues at coordinate 12,355 of DAIDIZ010000031.1, read as the reverse complement.
GCAAGTCTTTGTCGGGTCTGGCTATTACGATTGCAGAACGCCGTTTGCCGCCGCTGAGTACTCCTTTGACCATCTCGACCTTCCCTCATCATACCAGAAAAACATCCTCTTTAGATATTACGAAGGAGGTCATGGCTTCATCTTCGACGTCAAATGTCTGAAAAAACTCAAAGAGGACCTCGTCCCCTTGTTCACCCAAAAATGAACTGTTGAGCACAGAGGAAGAGAGAGACCTTTTCCCTGTGTCAAATAAGGTCTATTCAAGACGAGCAAGTCCCTTCTGCCGGCTCTTTTCAAAACAGAACGAAAACAAGATAAGAGACGCCCCCAAATATACGATGTTGAGCCCAAAGCTCATCCAAAAATAAGAAAGGGGAAAAGACCCTGTTTGCAAAATCGATCGCATCCCTTCAAAAATATAGGTAGTCGGTAAACACCAAGAGATCACTTGAGCCCATTCGGGAAGAACCGATACAGGATAGAAGACGGCACTAAAAGGAGCAAACACATAGCCTACCATCCAGGCAAGTGCTTCGACTTGGTGCCCCCAATAAATGATCAAACTTGCAGCGAGAAATCCGAGAAACCATCCGAAAAGGAGGAGCATCGCAGCAAAGGGGATAAAGATCCACCCAAGGGCCAAAATATTGAGTGAATAAAGAAGGTACACGGCTAAGAGGCCAAAAGAGACGGTGATGACGAGCTTGCAAAGACAAAAAAGGATCACCCCAAGACTCCACTCGGCCAGCTTCAAGGGGGAAGCAAAGAGATTGATCAGGTTCCGATGCCAAAACTCTTGGAGCAGGCTTACTGATACATCGATCGAGCCGCGCCAGGTGATCTGCCAGAAGATCAGACCTGTCATCAAGATGAGAGGGAGATTTTCTTCCACGTGGGTCGTCGCGATCCAAATCGAGGTAAGTCCCCAGAGAAGGATATCGATCAGTGGCCAATAAAAAAGATCCGACAGCTGTTGCGGCCCTTTTCTAAGAACGTAGAGATAACGAAAAAAAACAGCTTTGATTCTATGGAATCTCACGACACTTCCTCGCGATTTTTAAAAAATAGTCTTCCAAAGAAGGCTCTTGGATGTGGATGCTCGAATAGAGAACATCAGACCTGCTCAATGCATGCAAATAATGGGGGATCTCTTTTTCATCCAATTCAAGATCGACCAGTCGATTATCCACCTTGTGCAGGTAGTTCCTTTCTTGAGCAATGGCAATCGCCTTCTCTAGATGTTCGACGACGACAAGACGCAGGCGGAAGTAGGCGCTTTTTTTCGCGAGGTTCTGAGGAAGATCATCAGCAACAATCTTACCTCTGTCGAGAAAAATCACTCGATCGCAGACAGTCGACACTTCTTCCATTTTATGCGACGTGAAGAGAATCGAAATGCCTCGGCTATTCTTTTGTTCTAAAAGAAAATCGCAAATATCCTGAGAAATGTCGGGGTCGAGCGACGCAGTGGGTTCATCGAGAAGCACAACCTTCGGATCAATAAAAAAAGCCTTTACCATCATCAATCGGGTCACCTGGCCGGCAGACAAAACCGCGACTTTGCTCTTTTCGTATTTGGCAATCCCAAATCGCTCTAAAAGAGGACGATATCTCTTCCGACTCTCTTCTCGACTCAAACCGTATAGATAACCGATGACATCGAGATTCTCTGCCACGGACAGAATGTAAGGAAGACTTAGGTAGGTACTCGCAAAGGAGACCTGATTGAGGATCTCACTCTTCTCTTTTTGAAAATCTCTGCCAAAATAGAAAATCGAGCCGGATGACAGAGAAAGGGTCCCGAGAAGCATCTGGATTGTGGTCGTTTTTCCCGAGCCATTAGGACCTAAAAAACCGAGAATGGTTCCCTCTTGTAGATCAAATGAAATCCCATCCACAGCAGTGTAAGGAGGATTTCCCGGATAAATCTTAGTTAATTGACGAACAGAAAGAACCGACCTCATGATGGGGAAGAAGATTACACTTTTTTAAAAATAAATGCAACGAGAGACCTTCTCTTGATAAGCGATCGAAAGAGCCACATTTTGACCTATCTGCTCTAAAGCCCCACTCACGATCTGCAAAGCCCGCTCTTGTGCGTTGCATTCACTTGAAAGATGGGCCAGGTGAACATGTTTGAGTCCCGGATGAAAAATCGAGACGAGAAGTTTGGCACACTCTTCGTTTGAGAGATGCCCCTGCCGGCTCAGTACCCTTTCTTTATAGACAGGAGGGCGATGAGAGGCGAGCACCATCGAGGGTTCGTGATTGGCCTCGAGGTAGAGATAGTCGCACAAAGCCAACTGCTTTCTAATCAGCGAAGTCACGTGCCCCAAATCGGTACAAAACCCCAACTTCAACTGATCAAAAGAGAAAGTGAAGCCGACAGGATCAAGCGTATCATGGGGAATTCCAAAGGGGACAACTTCAATGTCTTCAAAAATAAAAGGCTCTCCCGTAGTGAAGATTTTAAAGCGAGGGCGCACCTTCAGCGCCCTGCAAATCCCTTTTGCCGTTTCTGCATTAGCAAGCACTGGAATTTTGAGCTTTTCCGATAAAACAGCAAGGCCGCCTATGTGGTCAACATGTTCATGCGTAACGAGAACTGCTTGAATCGTCTGAATATCAACCCCGATTGCAGAGAGGCGTTGATTGAGCAAACTGTAGCTAATCCCCGCATCGATCAAAACACGAGCAGACTTTGTTCCAACAAAAATTGCATTTCCTTTAGAACCTGAAGCGAGAGGGCAAAATCCAAACATGCGGACAATTCATATCACATCTTTGCATTTTACTCTTCACATCTTTGCATTTTACTCTTTGAAAAATTAATGCATTGATTTAAATGGTATAATAAGAGACATCAAAAGATATGGTTGGCCAAGAGATACTCCTTGAAATTGACAATACGTTGGATCAATTGATTCGCAATGCAGAAGCAATGGAAGCTGCATCGATGAGAGAACTCTCCGAAGTAGAGCTTGCCGCGTTTGAGAAAACGCAAGAAAGCTTGATCCATCATTTATTAGTAATGGATGAGAAGTTAGCGAAAAAACCGATTGCTCACATTCAGAAACACATCGAGAAAAAAAGAGCCACATTCACAGCTTTACAAACCCGCTACCAAAAACCGTTGTTCCATCAGCTTCATCGGAAATCCGAGATGTTGTCAAAGAGACGATCAAAACGATTTCTCGCTATTTTGTAACTTTTGGGGTGGAACGAGTTATACCGGAAATACCTCAGTAAGAGGCGAGAGTTCTGAGAGCTTGCTCGATGTCCTTTTTTTGAGGCAAAACCTCCTCTTCGAGATCTTTGCAGTAAGGAACGGGGCAATCCTTCCCTCCAATTCTTTGAATCGGAGCATCGAGGTAGTGGAAGGCTTCTTGCGCCATACGGGCCGATAATTCAGCTCCGAAACCACATGTACGGGGCGCTTCGTGAGCAATGAGAAGCTTCCCGGTCTTTTGAACCGATGCGAGAAGAGTTGCGAAATCAAGCGGAATGAGGGTTCTTAAATCAATCACTTCAACCGAAAGGCCCTCTTTAGCGAGGAGATCTGCAGCCTCAGTTCCCATGAGAACAGTCATTCCCCAACCGATAAAAGTTACGTCTTTCCCTTCCCGCACAATTTCAGCCTTTCCGAAAGGCAAAAAGTCATCTCGCCCCGTCTCTGGACGGGCGCAGAAAAGTCTTTGGCGATAGAGAGCTTTGTGCTCGAGAAATACAACGGGATTTGGGTCGGCAATCGCCATCTTAAGTAATCTTTTGGCATCGGCGGCGTTACTTGGGATCACCACTTTGAGCCCCGGACAATGAGCGAGAAACGCTTCGATACTCTGCGAGTGGTAAGGTCCTCCTTGGATGTATCCGCCATAGGGCATGCGGATGACCACGGGGCAGGTCCATTCTCCATTGGATCGATAATGAATGCTCGATAGCTCGTTGAAGAGCTGGTTCATCCCCGTCCATGAATAATCGGCAAATTGGATCTCGGCCACCGGTTTATGGAATCCGTCAAATGAAAGACCGATGGCAAGAGCCATGATCGTGGACTCAGCCAGAGGTGTGTTGAAGCAGCGAGAGACCCCAAATCGATCGGTTAATGTGCGGGTGATCCCAAAAACGCCCCCTTTACCATGGGCTACGTCTTCTCCAAATACAACAACTCCAGGGTCTCTTTCCATCTCTTCGATGAGCGCATGATTGAGAGCATCCATGAGCACAATCGACTCCCCTTCAGGAGAAGTCTTCGAGGCTGGGACATTGAAGGATTTAAATACATTTTTATCGGCGTCACTACGGGGAGGAAAGGGGATTTGGTCTGCTTGCAAAGCAGCCTCTTCAACACTCTGAAAGAGTCGTTGTTTCATCTGATCCAACACCTCCTGCGTGATCACCCCTGCTTCAAGAAGCTCTTTTTCAAATCGCGGGATCGGATCTCGGGATAGCTCTTCTTTTTGGATTTCTTCTGATTTATATTTTTTCGGATCATCGCTACTACTGTGCGCAGCAATCCGAGGAATCTTGGCTACAATAAGACTTGGCCCTTTTGATCCTCTGGCTATCGCAACTGCCTCAAAAAGAGCTTGTTCAGTCTCCTGATAATCACATCCATCCACTTCAAAAACCGAAAGACCTTCATAGCCTCTTGCGATTTTTGCGATAGATCCCCCCGCTGTCTGATCAGCAACGGGAACAGAGATGGCCCAACCATTATCTTGAATCACGATCACAAGAGGAAGTTTATGGAGCGAAGCAAAATTGAGCATTTCATGGAAATCGCCCTGGGATGTGGATCCATCTCCTCCAGAAACATAAACCACTTCTTGGGCTCCTCGGAGTTGAGCCGACTTGGCCACCCCAACGGCTTGCAAAAATTGTGAACCGACGCAGCTCGATTGGCATGGAATCCGAAGCTCTTTGTGAGAGAAATGTTCGGGCATCATTCTCCCACCTGAATGGTGAGGAATATCGCGAGCCAAAAAGGCCGCAAATAAATCGGTCGGAGTACAGCCTAACCCGATAGCAAACGCCCGGTCTCGGTAATAAGGAAAGGCCCAGTCAATACCTGGCTTGAGAGAAAGAGCTGATACTGCCCCGATCAGTTCATGACCTGTCACTCCTAGATGAAAAGTGCCCCCCTTATTTTGTCGAACCAACTTACTCATTTTGTCATCGATGTAGCGGGTAAGCCACATCACTTCGAGAGTTTGCAAAGATTTTTCCCGCAGAGAGGAAGAACTCAGATCAAGCAGATTTTTGAGAAGGGAATCACATTTTTTTTGAATTGGGGTCATAGACATACGGCCATAGTATCAGAAGGGAGAAAAAAAAGCACCGCTTCAGTACACCGAAACAATCCGAAGAACCGGTTCTTTAGCGCCCCAAAGCGCCGCATTTTCGCGATCACAACCATCTTTTTACTTCTTAATACTAAGTCAGTTGCGATCGCGGAAACAAGACCTACTTTTGAATCACTTCCGGTACAAAAGCGTTAACGCTCTTCTCTCCGGAAATGCCGGCAAAAAAATGTACAAAATCGAGCTGATGTGATGCTGCAAGCCCTTATCTTTTTTTCTTACGCGATGATTTGATTTGCGTTACCTTTTTGATCGCAAAGCGCCTACGCCGCTGCCCCACAAACTCTTCTGCAGCATCTTCCCGACGGGGACGACCCCTTCTTTTCGGCAGCATCTCGGTGACCACCGCCTCAACTTTTGGCATGTCTTTTTCCTCAAGCACCTCAGCTTTAACATCTTTGAATTGTGATTTCGTTGAGGATGGTAACCCTTTTTTGGGAGATTCGGTTCCAAAGAATTTTTCACCTCCGGAGAGTCTACTCGAGAGATGGCGAAGAGACTCGAGCCTTTCAGAAAGGGCAGCCAAACGCTCATCGACCCGATGTCGAGGACTTCCTCTAAGCGAGGAGAGAAGGTGCTCCTCAGTCTCGAATTTGGCCGAGAAGGTGACCGACGCAGCGGAAATGATATCAGGGATATAGAGAAACTGGCGACAAGAGACGGGTACCTGGGTATAGATATCGACCGTAACCTGAGGTTCCTGCTCAACTTTCACAACCTGTTTTGGAGGACGTCCCCGTTTGGGTCTTGGGTTGAGCGCTTCACTCGAATAATAGGTTCTCGCTTTGGTGAGGATTGCATCTCGAGCGCCGGCGATGTCTTTGGGAACTTTCGTTTCGAAAAGGGATCTCTTGACCTTTTCAACCAGATTCTTATTGAGGTCCAGATCCTCTTCAAAAACAAACTGGATGTTGAGTTGCCGGAGCCATTCGATAATGCGAATGCGAGACCGTTCTTGATAATATTGTTGCCATTTCTCAAGTTCTGTTAAATGATCGTAAATGAATTCAAGAAAATGTTCCCTTGGCTCTTTTGCCGAAATGATATCAAGTAGCTTTTCCTTCGTATCAATATCATAAACCTTTTCATGAACAAACCCTTCCATGAATTTTTTCACTTCATAAAAGGTCATTTTCGGAACGAGGTGATACCGATCGGCATGCTCAGAGAGCTCTTTTTCTAACGTCTCGAGCTCTTCAATCCCTTTGTCGAGATCAACATAGAGGAGAAACCCTTCAACCCGATCGAGATAAAAATCGCGCTCATCATCTGACTTGGCAAACGCATCCATCAAACGGTGATAGCGGAGGATGAGAGGATTCTTAGCTGTCGGGTATTTCATGGATGAGGCCTTACTGTTTTGAGTGGAGTTTATCAAAAGAGCCCCAAATCAGCAAGGTTGAAAAAAGAAAACACGATCTGTATACTCGTGATCCCAAGTTCAAGGAACTTTTATGTTAGATATCAAAGAGATCAGAAAAGACCCAGAAAAATTCCAAAGAAAACTCGCAGCGAAAAGCCCTGAAATCGACCTTAGGACTATTCTCACTCTCGATGAGGAGCTCCGCGCTCTCAAAACTTCGGCAGATGAGATGAAAAGCCGTAAGAATCTCATCTCTAAAGAGATCGGTATGAAGAAGCAAAAAGGGGAAGATACCGCTTCATTTAGTTCTGATCTTGTAGAACTCAACGAGAAAATCAATGCACTCGACCAGAAAATTCCAGAGTTAGAAGAAAAATTGCACAACAGCCTTGCCTCTCTTCCGAATGTTCCCTTCGATGACATTCCTGTCTCCCCAAGCCCTAAAGACAACGTCTGCATCAAGGAGTTTGGGGAAAAAAAGACCTTTTCTTTCCCTTTTAAAAACCATGTAGAGCTCAATGAACATCTCCATCTCTTCGACTTCGCAAGAGCGACAAAACTCTCTGGGTCTGGGTGGCCTCTTTATCGAGGATTGGGAGCAAGACTCGAGTGGGCCCTTCTCAATTACATGCTCGATACTCACAGGAAAAACGGTTTCACACAGATCATTCCCCCTCTTCTCGTTCGTCCAGAGGTGATGTACGGGGTGGGACAGTTGCCTAAATTTGCAGGGCAGCTCTTTCAAATCCATGACAAAGACTATCATCTCTATTTGATTCCTACTGCGGAAGCTTCTCTGAACGGGATGCATGGAGACGAAGTCCTTGAGGAAGAAAATCTTCCGTTTTGCTACACCGCTTATACCCCTTGCTTCCGCAGAGAAGCAGGAGCGGCCGGTAGTCAAGAAAGAGGTCTCATCCGAACTCATCAATTCAATAAAGTAGAACTTTTCTCAGTTACCACTCCCGAACAAAGCGAAACGATCTATAACAAGATGTTGCAAAGCGCTGAAGAAGTTCTCCAAGGGTTAAATCTCCACTATCGGAACATGCTCCTCACTACCGGAGACATGTCATTTGCAGCTGCCAAAACAATTGATATTGAGGTTTGGCTTCCTGGGCAAAATCGGTACTATGAAGTCTCTTCTGTTTCTCACTGCGCGGACTTCCAGGCGAGACGGGCCAATATTCGGTTTCGAAAAAAGAATGAAAAGCCCCAATTTGCCCATACTTTGAATGGATCGGGGCTTGCCACCTCTCGCCTTATGGTGGCTCTTTTAGAAAATAATCAAAGGGAAGATGGATCGATCCTTGTGCCAAAAGTGCTGCACAAGTATTTAGAAGAAGAGATTCTGATTCTCAAATGAGGTAGTTGCAAAACTGGCTTTGAGAAGCGGTTTTGATGATTTTAACGCTGGGCATTTTTTTTCGAAAAACCCCTCCCCACGTTAAAAGGGCAAAACCGCTTCCAGATGGAGTTTTGCAGCTACCTCAAGTGAGGGGTATCCTTGGTTAACGACTTTTTTTCCTTTCTAAGCTCTTCTCCTACCGTGTACCACGCCGCCCAAGAGATTGGGAAGCGGCTTGAAGCGAAAGGTTTTCAGAGACTACGAGAGAAAGATCGTTGGTCCCTTGAAAGCGGTAAGGGATATTACATAATCCGAAATGGTTCAATGGTCGCCGCCTTCCGGATGCCGGAACAAAAACCCTCTCAAGCTATTTTGCTAGCTACCCACACCGACAGTCCTTGTCTAAAGCTCAAACCTATCCCTGAAATAATCGGGCAAGAGATCGGGGAAATCGGAACCGAGATCTATGGGGGCCCCTTGCTCCATACCTGGCTCGATCGAGACCTCGAAATCAGCGGGAAAATCAGCTATCTCACAAAAGAAGGGAAACTCGCATCGCAGTTGATTCGACTGAACAACACGCCTCTCATCATTCCGAATCTAGCGATTCACCTCGATCGGACAATCAACGACAAAGGGGTGATGATCCATAAACACGACCACCTCAAAGCCGTCTTCTCTCTCAAAGGAAAAGAGAAAACCCTAGAAAAGCTGATCGAAGCCCAAGTACCGTTTCAGAAGCTCTTAAGCTTTGATCTCTTCCTTACCCCTACGCAGCCCCCGAGCTTGATCGGCTGCGACAAAGAATTGATTGCAGCTTACCGAATCGATAACCTTTCATCTGCTTATGCAGCTTGTGAAGCCATTGCCCTTACTAAAAAAAGAGCGCAGACGCTCCAGATGGCCCTCTTTTGGGACCATGAAGAAATTGGATCCGTATCGAGTGAAGGGGCCGATTCGATTTTCATCCCTTCTCTTTTAGAAAGGATCTGCCAAACCCACAAAATGGATAGCGAAGATCGTTTCCGCCTGATGAGCAGGTCTCTTTGTCTATCCAGCGACGTGGCGCACGGTTTTCATCCTCACTTCCCTGAAAAATACGATCCCCAAAATGCTCCCTATCTCGGGAAAGGGGTCGTCCTCAAATTTAGCTCGAAATATGCAACCACTGGATCCACTGCGGCCCCTATTGTGGCCCTTTGTGACCGGTATAAAATCACTCACCAGGTGTTTGCCTCTCGCTCAGATGTCCCCTCTGGCAGTACTGTTGGCTCGATGATGGCTGCCACAACAGGTATTCCGACTCTCGACTTAGGGATCGCCTGTTGGGCGATGCACTCGACCCGGGAAACGATGGCGCTCGTGGATCAAGTCTCGCTTAACACACTGCTTCAAAAAGCACTCGATGAAGAAGTCTCTACTGAAGAGGCCCTGACATGAGTCATTTTAACGGGAAATCACCCCTGGAACATCTCATCGAAGCAAGACGCAAAGGGCACCTCGCCTCAGCAGAAATCCATGGAACGGAGCTGCCAGGACATTACAGCGCCGCTGCCGATGCAGCCAAAGAGACAACAATCGGCCTTCTTCTTCTCTGGATCCTTTTTCAAGAAACCCACCTCTCGATCGGATACACCTACTTCATCCTTCTCCTCTTTACTTGTGGTTTTGCCATCTGGAAAGTGGGCAGAAGCGCGCTGCTCGGGTATAGCCGCATTGAAAGACTCCATCGGTTGATCGAAGAGGAGAGATGGGAAATCGAGCACCATCGAGAACAAGAAAGGGAAGAACTCAAGGCGCTCTATCAGGCCAAAGGATTTTCAGGGAAACTCCTGGATGAAGTAGTCTCGATTTTAATGGCTGATGACAATCGGCTACTCCAAGTGATGCTCGAGGAAGAGCTTGGACTCAATCTCGAATCATACGAACACCCTCTTAAACAAGCTTCCGGTGCTTTTTTCGGGGTGATAGGGACCGCACTGACCCTCTCTCTTGGATTTTTCTTTTTCCCTCTGATCGGCATCTTCCTTATCGGCGCGTTGATCATCGCTCTTGCTTCAGGAAGCTCTGCTCAATTGCAGAAAAATCGCCCCCTTCCCTCGATCATTTGGGACCTCGGAGTGGCCTTTTTAGCCCTTCTCGTCACTTATTTTTTGATGCAAGCAATCAACTGGTGCGCCTTTTGTGAAACCCTACACATTCGATGAGTTTTTCGCCTCCGACTTTGAAGAGAGCATCAGCCCTTTCATCACAGCCTCGTCTCGATCTTGGGGAAAACACATTCCCCTAAAAAGAGCTCTTTTAGCGGGAGCTCTTCTCTCCTGCGCATTCTTTTTCAACTTTGTGAACCTCTCCCTCTCCTACCTTTGGCTCTCCTTTGTCTATTTTCTGGTCGGTATACCCGCTATTTTATCCTCTTTTGAAGATGCGAAAAGATTCGAGATCAATATCGACATCCTCATGACGCTTGCCGCCTTTGTTGCCATCTTCATCGGAAGTCCTTTAGAAGGGGGGCTCCTTCTCGTCTTGTTCCAACTCTCCCATGCGCTCGAAGAAAGTGTCGCGAAAAGAGCTGGAAATACACTCTATCATCTCCATCGCCTCTCCCCCAAATTCGCGACATTCATCGATAGCGAAGGAACCTTGTTTGAAAAATCGGTTCGTGAAATTACAGTCGGAGATACGATCGCTGTTAAAAATGGGGAAATCATCCCCCTTGACGGTATTATTTTGAAAGGGACCTCTTCCCTTAACCTCGTCCACCTCACAGGGGAGAACCATCCTATTGCTAAAACCGTCGGCGATACGGTCCCTGCAGGAGCGCGCAATCTCGAAGCGCTCCTCTTCATCCAAGTGACAAAAGTGAGCTCTGAATCAACTCTGGCCCAAATCATCCAACTCGTCGCAGACGCTGAGAAAACAAAACCCCAACTCCAGACCTTTCTCGACCGATTTGGCAAGTATTATGCAAGCGCCATCATTGTACTCACCCTTCTCCTTGGCCTTACGATGCCTCTCTTTTTTACACTCCCCTACCTCGGTTTTGAAGGATCGATTTACCGCTCCCTCGCTTTTCTTATCGCAGCCTCACCATGCGCTCTCATCATCGCCACTCCAATTGCCTACTTAAGTGCCATTAGCGCCTGCGCCAAGAAAGGGATTCTTCTTAAAGGAGGGATCACACTCGACGCTCTCAATCACTGCCAAAAAGTGGCTTTTGACAAAACAGGGACCCTCACAACAGGAGAGCTCACCTGCCTCGATTTTTCCCCCTTAAACCGCGCCCAAGTATCCCAAGGAGAAGCCCTCTCGATCGCCTACGGACTTGAACAGCACGTCGTCCACCCGATTGCCAAAGCAATCGGCCTACACGCTCAAGAAAAGCACTTAGCTCCCAAAGAGATCTCTTTACTCCAAGTCATTCCAGGAAACGGGATCGAAGGGCTATTTGAAGGGAAAATCGTTGCAATCGGGCTTCCGACCTACATCGAATCGAAAGCCCCCCTGTATATCCAAGAGAAGATCCGGGCCCATCTCGAACAATTCCAAAGCCAAGGACACATTCTCGCCCTTCTCTTCATCGATCCCGACGTTTTTATCTTCCAATTCGCCGACCATATACGGCCGGGGGCTAAAGAGACGATCCATGAGATCAAGAAAAATCCTAGCTGGGAACCGATTATGCTCACTGGAGATCATATGCTCAGCGCAGAAAGGGTCGCTAAACAACTCGAAATCGAGACGTTTTTTGCCAATCTACGCCCCGAAGACAAGCTCGAGAAGGTGACATCCCTTTCAGAAAAAGAAGGGCTCGTGATGGTAGGAGACGGAATCAATGACGCACCAGCCCTTGCTCGAGCAACCGTCGGCATCTCAATGGGCAAAGTCGGTAATTCAGTGGCCGTTGACGCCTCCGATGTGATCCTTCTCAATGACGATCTCCATCATCTTCCCTGGCTCTTGAAAAAGGCCCATCAAACCAAACAAATCGTGACGCAAAACCTGATCGTCGCCCTTGGAATCATCCTCTGCATCTCCCTTCCCGCCCTTTTTGGGCTTGTTCCTTTATGGGCGGCCGTGGTCCTTCACGAAGGAGGAACCCTCCTTGTCGGGATCAATAGTCTAAGACTTTTGAAGGACGGGGCAAAGAGCTCCCTTCCATAATCGGATTGTCACTTCTACTGCATTATCATCATCCCACAATGCTCTTATTTCCCTCTCATTGCGACATTCTTCATAACAAATCCAGTCTCGCCTGCGATAAAGAGAAAAACTATTTAC
>DAIDIZ010000030.1 GCA_027451585.1 Chlamydiota bacterium | reverse complement strand
TATACTCGTTCCACTCCAAAATGACCCAAGCAAGCCGATTTAAAGCTATCAAATTTCCAATAAAAAATTGGGGTCAATATTGAATTAATATTAACCCCAATTTTTTTATTGAAAATTTGATGCTTTAAATTCGGTTTTCTTGGGGCCTCTTTGGAGTGGAACGAGTATATTCTTGCCTAAAAAACGCTTCTTTCGTAGGGTGAGGGAATGGGTGCAGGAACTGAAAAAGTCGTCCGTTTAGCCAAGAAAAATTTACGTAGAGTCATTGGAGCTGGTGAGCTCTTTGCCATTGGATATGGGGATGTTGGTTCATCGATCTACTATACCCTCGGAGCTACCGCTCTTTACGCTTTAGGAGCTACGCCGATCGCTCTTTTGATTGCAGGTTGCGTCTTCATCTGCACTGCGTTAACTTATGCAGAGATGTCTTCGACATTCCCTGAGGCTGGGGGGTCGTCAACCTTTACTCGCTATGCATTCAATGACTTGATTTCATTCATCGCCGGATGGGGCCTTCTTCTCGATTACCTTTTGACCTTAGCCATCTCCGCTTTCACGATCCCCCCTTATTTGAAACACTTGTTTGGGATTTTTGGTATTGAACCCTTGCTCACGGGAACAATGCATACCATTTCTGTGGTCGTGATTATTGCCTTTTTATTTTTCATCAATTTGATCGGGATCCGCTCTTCTGGAAGATTTAGTCTTCTCCTCGCGATTTTTACTCTGGTCACTCAAGCGGGCGTCGTTCTGATGGGCTCTTTGCTCGTCTTAAATCTCCCTTATGTTTTTGATCATTTGGCCATCGGCGTTAAGAATGCCTCTTGGTCGCCCGATTGGTGGCAGTTTTGGAAAGGAACTGCGATGGCGATGGTAGCTTACACTGGAATTGAAGCCATCTCCCAGCTTGCTGCTGAAGCTAAACAACCTGCGGTGACTATTCCTCGCGCCATTAAATGGACAATCACGACGGTTCTTTTCCTCTACATAGGCTTGGCCTCTGTTGGATTATCTGTGGTCTCTCCAGAAGAATTAGGAACAAAATACTTAGAAGATGCCATCGGCGGCATTGCCATGAATTTTCCTGTAGGAGGAAGGATATTAGGACCTTGGGTTGGGGTGACTGCTGCAATCATTCTTTTGATTTGCGCAAACGCTGGTCTCATCGGTTGTTCTCGCCTGATTTTCTCTATGGGTTCTCGCTACCAAGTGCCCCGCATTTTCTTCCGGTTGCATCCCCGATTTTTAACGCCTCATGTGGCTCTTCTTCTTTTCTCCTTGCTTGCAATTGGTGTGATTGTATGGAGTCGCAACCAAATGCTCTTGCTTGCCGATCTGTACAATTTTGGAGCCCAGATCGCCTTCTTTTTTGCCCATATTTCCCTGATCGTTCTTCGTTTGAAACAACCAGACTTAGCAAGACCTTATAAAGCTCCATTCAATATCTCGCTTGGAAAAGGAAGATCGGTTCCTCTCACGGCTGTTTTTGGGGCTTTTGCCTCTTTTTCTGTATGGCTCCTTGTTGTGATCACAAAACCCGATGGAAGAATTGCGGGCTTAGGTTGGATGATCATCGGTCTTTTGATCTACTCACTTTTTCGAAGAAAAAAACAGCTGCCCATCACAGGGCATGTTGAAGTCGAAGAGATCAAGATCCCTGAATACAAGCCGATGCATGTGAAGAATATCCTTGTAACAGCAAGGACAAAAGGAGGGATTGGGGCTCTTCAAACTGCGGTCCAAATCGCCCTCGAGCATAAGGCCAAAATCACCGCTGTCTACATCCTCGATGTTCCTGAATCGATCTTTTTAGAATCAGAGCTCAAAGAATGGGAAAAGAAAGGGATGATTGCCTTGAAACGGGCCGAAGCGGTTGCCCGGGAATATCATACTCATATCGATCTCCAACTTGTCCGGTCTCATTCAATCCAGAGAGCCTTGCTCGGGTTGATTCAAAAAGAAAAATTTGATCTTGTCGTGATCGGTGCTTCAGACCAAGACTTTGGTATACGGAAAAAATTTGTTCATGAAGTAGAAGCCTTTTTTGCAAAAGCTCCTTGTAAAGTCATGTTCTGCAAAGAGCCTTGATCTCTCGTTGTCAAAAAACCTTCATCGGGACATAATTTGCGCTTCTCGTATGAAGTGGCTCATTGTTTGTCTTTTTTTTCTCTCCGCGTTCAGGGAAACGTTTCCTTCTACCAAAGATGACCTCATCGATCCTGATGTGTGGGGTTTTAGCTTTTGTCAGCGCATATCTAGTACTCCTGTTTTAGGCCCGCATCCTGCCTTCTTTTGTACCTGTCCTATTAATGGAAGACAGGTCAATTGGGCTAAGAAACATGTTTTCAATCCAGCTGCTATCGTCCGCAACGGGAAAGTATGTCTGATCTATCGGGCAGAAGATGAGACGGGAAAAGGGATTGGATCTCATACTTCTCGCCTTGGATTTGCAGAAAGTATGGATGGCCTTTCATTTACCTGTTATCCCTTTCCGATCCTTTTCCCTGACTGTGATGCGCAAGAAGAACATGAATTCCCAGGAGGATGTGAAGATCCCCGGATTGTAGAAATGGAAACAGGTGGCTACCTGATGACCTATACTCAGTGGAATCGGAAAGTCGCTGCGCTAGCAATCGCGACGTCAGAAGATTTGGTTCATTGGAAAAAATGGGGATATGCCTTTTCTCAAGAAAAAAGGGTTAAACGGCGGTGGTCGAAGTCGGGCTCCATTATTTGTAGACAGGAAGGGGACCGGCTGATTGCGACGAAGATTTTGGGGAAATATTGGATGTATTGGGGCGATGTCACCATTCACATGGCTTACTCAGACGAGTTGATCCATTGGAATCCCTTAGTTCTCGATGATGAGGCTCTTGTCAATGTCCTTGAACCAAGAGAGGGGAAATTTGATAGTGAATTGGTCGAGCCGGGTCCACCCGCCCTTCTTACCGAGCATGGTATTGTATTGATTTATAATGGGAAAAATGGAAGAGAAAATGGAGATTTCTTGCTCGATCCAGAGAGTTATGTAGTGGGACAAGTCCTCTTTGATCGAAACTTCCCTTGGGTTCCCATTTCCCGCACAGATGAGCCTTTATTAAAGCCTGAGATCGATTTTGAAAGGTTTGGCCAATATCGACAGGGAGCCGTTTTTGCACAAGGGCTTGTCCATTTTGAAAACCGCTGGCTTCTCTATTACGGGGCCGCAGACTCGAAAATTGGAGTCGTATCTTTAGAAAAACAACAAACCTTCTTTAAGGGTTGCGACTCGGTCGGAGATGTAGCGGACAATTGCGGGATTGTGACTGATGAACAAAAGCGTGAGAGAGAGCTCCTTTTTTAAAGAGACCAAAAGATTGATGATCTGAGCTTGAATCGAGATATCAAGAGACGAGATGGGTTCGTCACAAATGAGAAAGTCTGGAGATAAGGCAAGCGCTCTTGCAATGGCCACTCGTTGTCTTTGTCCTCCACTCAATTCGTGAGGGAATCTCTTTTGAAAATGCCCCGCAAGACCCACGAGACCAAGGATTTTATCGACTTGAGATGGGAGACCATGGATATAGGTGGGTTCTTCGAGAATTTGTCGGACAGTGAGCATGGGGTTGAGAGAGGAATAGGGGTCTTGAAAAATCATTTGGATTTGTTTCTTGAGCCTGTGGGGTCTTTTCTTAAGAAGAGTTTCTCCTTGAAAAATGATTTTTCCC